>JAGUQV010000128.1 GCA_030154525.1 Mycoplasmataceae bacterium
AGATCATTGTTTTAATTCAACAATAATAAAATTATTAATTTCATTTATATCTTTACCAAAAATCATAAAATCAATTCTTTTATTAGCACAAGGAATTTGGTACTCTACAGCAATATAAGCATCATCAGCTATTTCATTAGAATCAATGACATTTTTCATAAAATTCATTGAATTAATTCAAGATTGCACCTCTGCCGGAGAACCGCCACCTACACCAAGTTGAACCATATTATTTTTAATTTTGTCTGATAGTTTATTTAGTTTAACATCTGTCATAAAATTATTTTTCGTATTTTCATAAATTATCATTTATAATTCTCATTCCTTACAAACTTCATGTATTTTCATCATTTATTAAAAGAATTATATACTACGATAATGATTTTTCAAAATCATTTATGGATTTAGGAATAGAATATAAATAAATATAATGGTTGAAATTAAGTCTAAAAATGCTGATTATGACGATAAAAAAACGAATGTCTTGTTTAGTCCATATTAAATATATATTAAAAAATAGAGTGATAAGAATTTAACTGACTATAGACTAACTTAAAAGCGATATTATTTTGTTTTTATATCTATAACATTATTTATTATGTAATATTAATTAAATATTTGCCTGGTTGCATTGTATAATTATGATTAAATGATTATATATGGTTCATCATATTCATAGAAATTTATATTTCTTGCATTGTGTGATTTAATAATATGAGGTTTTGTAAATATAAGCCACAATTAACCATTTATTGTTTATCAATTTATTTCTATTTTTTGAAATAACTATTTAAAAAAAACAAAAAAACAAAGATATACTTTGTCATTACGGGATAAACCCTTATTTTTAATTTTTCAAAAACTTAACTAAGCTAAAAGCAAATTTTTAATTGTTAGATTACAAACTAATATAATCTAACTACTTAATTATAGCAATAATTAAGAGAAAAGAGAAAATTATATATGGGTTGAAAAATTATTGAAATCGAAGAAATGTGTAGCATGAAAATTTTCATTGATTCCTTGGTTGTAGCAAGAAATAAAAAATTAATTATTCCTATTAATGATATAGATACGCTTATTATTTCAAATAATAGAATAAATATTACAATTAATTTAATAAATGAATTAAGTAGTAAGGGTGTTTGTGTTATCTTTTGCGATGGCAAATACATTCCTAAAAGTTTACTTTTGGGTTTTAACGTTAAAAAACAAAGTTATAAAGTATTCCAGAAACAAATGCAGTGAAGTGATGAATTTAAAAAAAATTGATGAAACAACATAAGTTTTAAAAAAATAACCAATCAATTAGATTTAATGAAAAAATATAAACTATCTACAAATGATTGGGAATTATTTATAATGCATGGCATTGATTACAAAACAAATAATTATGAAAGTCAAGTGGCTAATCTATTTTTTCACTCACTATATGGGAATGAATTTAATAGAGATAAACGAACTGAAATAAACTATATTTTGA
>JAGUQV010000038.1 GCA_030154525.1 Mycoplasmataceae bacterium
ATCGGTTTAAGATATATAGGTTCTGTTGAAGCAATTATTTTTGCTGGAACACCATCAAGTTCAAAAGTATAACCATCATTTGCAGTTAATTGAAGTGTGTTAGCAATTTCTTCTACAGAAAAATAATCTAAATTTGTTTCACTAACATCAATAAATAATTTATTTAAAATACGAACCTTATTCTTTTTATCGGTTGGCTTATCTTTTCAGTCATTTCATTCTTTAATAATATTTTTATTTTCAACAAATGTTAATTGGTTTTTCTTTGCTTTAATGTTAATTTTTTCATCAGGCTTGACTGTTGGAGGTTGACTTTCCAATATCTCAATACGAATGGCATCTATTTCACCAAATGTATACATAGGTTTTGCTGTTAGTATAAATTTATTTGCATCAGTAGCATCAACATCAAATTGCTCAAAGTTAGTAGCATTAACATTAACGAACACCATATTTAAAGCGCTTATTTTACCTGCAATGCTTTTCATTTTTTGTGCATTAGTTCAAGCATTTTTTGCATCACTTAATTCTTTTGGTGTAATCTCTTTATTAGTAACTTCTATTTTAATAAGTAAGTCACTTGGTCACTGAGAATCTAGCTGTTCCACTAATGGCTTAGATGGAAGTGCAAACGTATATCCAAGTTTCGCTAATAATGTAAATTTATTGGCATCAGTAGCATCAACATCAAATTGTTCAAAATTAGTATCATCAACATTATTGAACACTATGTTCAAAGCAGCAATTTTTTGTGCCTTATCACCACTAGAACTTCATGCAAGTTTTGCTTGTGCCAAACCTGCCTTATTAATTACTTTGTTGGTTATCTCAATCTGCACATCATTTATAGCTTCCAAAGTGCTAAGGGTATCCGCAGGAGTACCAAATTCACCATTAAAAATATATCCATCTTTAGCAGTTAAATCAATTTTACTAGGATTAGAATAATCAAATGTAAAATTAGGAATATCTTTAGCCAAAACGTCATTAAACACTAAACTTAAAGCAGCCGCTTTTTCTTCGTCTGTTATCGCCATTTTTAAATCTGCAATAGCTTTTGCTAGTTCAGATCTTTTAATTTCCTTTTGTTTAATGTCAATAAGTTTAAGAGGTGCTTTAAAATTACTGAATGTTATTTGTTTTGATGAAGACTCACCATTAACCAAATTAATTACAGTAATTTCTAGAATCAAACTTGTTTCATCACTTGAAACAAGTTTGATCTCAGATATGTCAAAACCAATATTTAACTTTATTTCAGTACCATATAATTCATTCAATTTGATAATTTTGTTTGGTAAGTTATTATTATTAAATGTTGGTAAATAATCAGCACCAAATCAATTTTTACCTGTTAAATCAGCATTTTCTAGTATAGATAATTGTTCAGGCAAATTTATTGGTGTAAAACCATTAATTAAAATTGTGGCAATTCCTTGATC
>JAGUQV010000051.1 GCA_030154525.1 Mycoplasmataceae bacterium
AAGTTTTTCAATATATGTTTTTGTTTGGTATATACTTTATTATAGACTTGTTTTTTACAACTAATTAAATATTATAAATATAGAAAAAGAGAAGGTTTAATTTTATGAAAAATAATATTTTATTGTGATTATCAACTATTATTCCTGTTGGAGCAATGTGTGGATTTACACTATCGCTTATGTCAGCTATTGATTTGCAAAATGTCCATAAAATAAATACAATTAATGAGCAAATGACAAGTTTAAATTCTCGTAAAGCAACTTCTGAAACAATTTTAACATTGACTATTGTTAAAGAATTGGGTTGGGATATAAAACCTTCTATAACATTAGATGATTGGAATCAAGCAGCTCCAAATATTACTTCAATTGATAATTTAGCATTTTATCAAAATACAATCCTAACTTTTATTGATATTCCATCATCTATTACTTCCATTGGAACTAGTTGTTTTGGTTACAATATAGCTTTGAAAACTGTGAGATTTGAAGAAAATTCCAATGTGTGAAAAATTAGCGCTGGAATATTTGATTTTTCTGGAATTGATTCAATTATTATTCCATCTTCCGTTATAAGTATTGAGAATGCGGCATTCAGTAATACTAAATTTCTTAAAACTGTAACATTTCAAGAAAACTCAAATATAGATTTAATTGCTTCTAACGCCTTCAAAAATTCTTCAATTAAATCAATTATTTTACCAAATAAAGATCTTAGCATTGGGCCAACATGTTTTGAAAATACGATATCATTAACTAATATAGTTGCCAAATATGATGTAAAACAAAACTCAACAATTGCCAAATATGGTTTTACACAAAATCAATGAGATAATATCAAATGAATTTATTCACCAACCGAGAGTTTAATAATAACTTTGGATGTATTAAATTCATTAGGTTGGGATAAAAAATCAACTATCACTTTTAATGATTGATATATAATGGCACCAAATGCCGTTACAATTGAATCAGGTTTTATAAATCACAATATTTTAGAAAGAATTGAGATACCAAAAACTATTACTTTTATAGATGGAAATAGTTTTTCTGGAAATACAAAACTATTATCAATTAAAATGTTAATTGCATTAAAAAAATCAGAAAAAAGTTATGGATTAACTGATTCACAATGAAATAACATTGACTGATTCAATCCAGGAACCGTTTTGTTGGGTGGTTCTTTTGAAGTTCTTAAAGTTACTGAAATATTGCCTTTTAATTTTAGTGAGAGTCAAATAAAGCAAATTATAATAAGTAATTTAATAAGATATGCTCCTACAAATTTGATAGAGCCAAATATTATTTTAGAAAATTTGATGACAAATAATTTGAAAGGAGAAATTAGTTTTTCCGCTTCAATTAATAAATATTTTGATGATGATTTGATTGAGCAAACAAGCGGCTTTACTCCTATTTCTATAACTTTTGTTGGATTTAAAAAAATAATTCCCAATTTAATAATTGAAAAAGAATACTTAGTAGAAAACATGTAACTTCCAATCCAAGCAATTACACAGATAAGGAAATTATTGATTTATTAAAATTAAAAACTGTTGGTGATGTTCCTGAAAATTTCGAAATTAAAATTGTCAATAAGTCTATAAATAACAATAATGGTAAAATTACTATTTATATAGAGATGATAAATTATTATAATTCTAAAGGAAATATTAGCCCTGATCCATCTCCTGTTTTGGTTTTGACCTTAAATGGGTTTGGAATTGTGAAAAATAATATGACAACCTTACTTGTCGTATTATCTGCAAGTGTTGTTGTATTAATAATTATTGGATTTTCGATATTTAAATTTTTAGAAAAAGAAAAGGCTAAAAATAGTAAAGAAATTATAAAATGAGAAGAATAATTAAATAAATTTATTTAAGAAAGCAAATAAACAATTAAATTATAATAAAAAATAACAATGAGATTTGATAAAATTACTACAGGTAAGAATTAAAATATTTAAAAATTAAAATAACTTTTTTTAAGTATATATAATAGACTTGAAATTCTATTGTGATATAAATTTTACAAAAGGAGAGTTATTTATATGAAAAAATTTTTTCTATCTTCTTTATTAACAATCATTAGTGCTGGGACAATATGTGGAATTGCACTATCTGTCAACGCTATTGAAAATTTAAATAATTTAAAAAATAGCAATAAAATAAACGAAGAAAATGAGCAAACCACTAATTTGAAAAAAATCACTGAAACCATTTTAACAGCAGATATTGTTAGAGAGTTGAGTTGAGACAAAAAAACTTCTATAACATTAAGTGATTGAGTAGTTGTCCCTAATGTAACTATCATTGATAGTCTTGCATTTTATCAAAACTCAATTTTAACATTGATTGAATTTCCTTCATCAATTACTCATATTGGAGATAGCAGCTTTTTGTTTAATAATGCTTTACAAACTGTAAGATTTGAAGAAAAATCCAATTTACGAGAAATTGGAAGTCAAGCATTTTCCAATTCGGTAATTGATCTAATTGATATTCCATCTTCTGTTGAAATCATTGGACAAGCAGCATTTATTGATACGAGATCATTAAAAAGTGTAACATTTCAAGAAAATTCAAAAATAAATTCAATTAATTCAGATGCATTTAAAGGCTCTTCCTTAGAATCAATTATTTTCCCAAACAAAGACTTTATTATTGAGGATACAGCTTTTAAAAATACAACACTCTTGACTAATATAGTTGCCAAATATACTTTAAAACAAAACTCAACAATTTCCAAATATGGTTTTACACAAAATCAATGAGATAATATCAAATGAATTTATTCACCAACAGAGAGTTCAATAATAACTTTGGATGTATTAAATTCAATAGGTTGGGATGAAAAATTAGATATTACATTAAACGATTGGTCTACTATGGCACCAAATGCACATCAAATTGAATCAGCTTTTTTAAATCACAAGTTTTTAGAGAAAATAGATATACCAAAGAATATTATAAATATAAGTGCAGATAGTTTTGCTGGAAATACAAAATTATTGTCAATCAAAATGCCAAACGTTTTTAAAAGATTGGAACCAAATTTTGGATTTACTAGCGAACAATGAAATAACATTGTTTGATTTGAACCAGGAACTGTTTTGCTTAGAGGAAATTTTAATATTAGTGAAGTCAGCAATATATTATCAAGTAATTTTAATGAAAGTAAAATAAAGCAAATAATAATAAATGATTTAATAAAATATGCTCCATCTAATTTTTCTGATTCAAACATTATTTTAGAAAATTTGATGACAAATAATTTGAAAGGAGAAATTAGTTTTTCCGCTTCAATTAATAAATATTTTGATGATAATTTAGTAGAGCAAACAATCGGCTTTACTCCAGTTCCTATAACTTTTATTGGATTTAAAAAAATAATTCCTAACTTAATAATTGAAAAAGAATACTTAGTAGAAAATATGTCACATTCAAATCCGAGCAATTACACAGATAAGGAAATTATTGATTTCTTAAAATTAAAAATTACTGGTGACACTCCTGATAATTTTGAAATTAAAATTATTAATAAGTCAACAAAAGACAATAATGGCAAAATTATTGTTAAAATAGAAATGATAAATTATTATAATTCTAATGGTGATATTGATAGTAATTCATCTCCCGTTTTCTCTTTAGCTTTAAATGGCTTTGGAGTTGTAAAAAATTATATGCCAATATTAATTTCTTTATTATCTATTAGTGTTGTTGTATTAATGATTAATGGATTTTCAATTTTTAAAATTTTAGAAAAAGAAAAGCAAAATAGTTAATGAAACAAAAAGACTATTGAAACAAAGTGTTGTCTAAAAGAGTACAATCTATTAAATGTTACATATATTACAGCAATAAATGAAATAAAAAAATTATATATTTATCATCTCTATTAAAATATTGAAATGATAAATTATTTTAATATTTGTTCTTTTGGGTTATACTTTTGTTTATAATAAATTGATATTATATTTAAAAGAAAAAAGAAATTTATGAGAAAAAAATTATTGTTATCACTATCAACAATTGCCACTACAGTGGCTGTATGTGGTATTGCTATATCACCAATATTTGGTAAAGATTTAAAATATATCCATGAACCTCAATTCAAAAATAATTTAAAAGTGTCTTCTGCCACTATTTTAACTAGTTCCGTTGTTGCTGAGTTAGGCTGAGACAGTAAATCATCTATATTGCTTACTGATTGAAATACTTCAGCTCCAAACATTACTGCTATTGATGTTGATGCTTTTTATGACAATAATATTTTAAATTTAATTGATATTCCATCATCTATAACTAAAATTGGTCAAAGCAGTTTTGGCAATAATACTGCTTTGAAAAGTATATTGTTTGAGCAAAATTCAAATCTCACAAACATCGGAGAAAATGCATTTTTTAATTCTTCTTTAGAATCGATTGAAATTCCGTCTTCTGTTATGTTGATTGGAGTCTCAGCATTTAAAAACACTAAATTACTTAAAAGAGTGACATTTGAATTAAACTCTAATTTAAATGCCATCGGCTCAACTGTCTTTGAAAATTCTTTATTAGAATCAATTATTTTACCAGACAGCAATCTTGATATTGGTAATAATGCTTTTCTTAATACAACTTCTTTAACAGATATCACTGCTAAATATAGTGTGAAAACTAATTCTGATACCAGTAAATATGGTTTTACACAAAATCAGTGAGATAACATTAAATGAGTATATTCACCAACTGACAGCACAACAATGGGACTTGAAGTATTTAAATCAATAGGTTGAGATAAAAAATCAATTATTAAGTTAAATGATTGATCATTAATGGCACCAAAAGTTACTGAAATTCGAGATGGATTTACGAATAATAAACTTTTAAAACAAATTGAAATACCTAAAAGTATATCATTTATAGATTCAAACAGTTTTTCTGGCAATGATAAATTAACATCAATTAAAATACCAATTACCTTCAAAATGAGTGAACCAAATTTTGGTTTAAATTCTGCACAGTGAAATATTGTTGTTTGAATTTCATTAGGAACAACAATTATTGGTGGCTCTTATGAAGTTCCTGGAGTTCAAACCATCTTGGCAAGTGATTTTAATGAAGATAAAATAAAGGAATTCATAGTTGCTAATTTACTAATAGATCCTCCACTAAACTTGACAAAATTAAATATTATTTTAAAAAATTTAGTGGTAAATAACACAAAAGGAAAAATTAATCTTTCATTTTCTATAAATAGATACTATGACGATAATTTAGTTGAGCAAACTGATATTCTTGGTCCAGTTGACTTAACTTTAGTTGGATTTAAATCTGAAATTGATATAAATTACATTGCAATAATATTAATTGCAATATTATCTATTAGTGTAATTTCACTAATAGCTGTTAGTTTTGGAATATATAGAGTTGCCACAAATAATGAAGATAAAAAGAGTGAATAACATATAAATTAGAAGAAAATTGCCTTTATTTTAATTTAACTTATTTTTTAATTTATAATATAAAAAAATAGAGAAAAGGCAAAAAGAAAATGAAAATAAAAGAAATTAAAATTAATAACTTCAGAAACTTTGATTCTGTGATAGTGAATCCAAAAACAAACTTAAATTACTTTATTGGATTAACTGGATCAGGTAAAAGTAATTTCTTGAATGCTGTAAAATTATTAATTGCTTCAGATAATGATTTTATAAGTAATGTTAAAGATAAAAACCAAAATCTAAAAATCTCCTTAGAATTAATTTTAAGTGATGATGAAGCAAAGTTTCTCTTTGTTGATATTTTAAGAACTTGAATTATACAATTGTCTATAAACTTAAAAGAATTACAACAAAAATTATCATTAACACCACCTGAAATTGATTTTGTAATTATTGATGATTTATATAAAGGTCTTTTGTTGCAATGTTATGATGAAAAGCATATTTCTAAAAATTACAATGAAATTTGAAATGATAAAAAAGTAATTAAAGAGAAAAAGAGAATAATAGATTTAATTTCAGATGATTTGGAAGCTCTTGAATACTACTCAACTGAAAAAATAAATATGAAATATAATTTTGTCCAAAAATTTGAAATTGATGCCTTTAACTTTTTCAGGAATTTCACAATTAACATAACTAAAGTAATTAACAAAAATAACAAAAGTTTAACTTACATTTCTAATGAAAATAATATAAATGGAACAATTAACGGATTAATTTCAAATTTCACGGATTTTTTCAACTTTAAGCAACTTGGATCATTAAAAGAAATAAATACATGAGAATTTGAAAAGAAAAAAGTTTTTGACTGATTCGAAACATCTCACACCAGTTTTATTAAAAATAACTTTTATAATGAGGAAGGTGTTGATAATCAAAATCTTAGAAAAATAGAAACAGTTTTTCTTTTTGATATAACTAAATTAATTAATATTATTTCATGAAATAAAAAAATAATTAATCTGAATCAAGAATCAGTATCTTTTATTGAAAACCAAAACAATTTTGTTCTAAAAAAACTATTGTCAATTGTAGAACTTGATATTAATCATATGGATAAATATGATGACTCTGATTTGAATAAGAAAAGTACATTATTGAGTCGCCACATAAATAATAAAATTGAAGAATATTGAAAAGAGTTTGTAATGGAAGAATTACAAATTGAAGCAAAAATAACGAAAGAATCAATTAAATTTATTGTTAAGCATGGAAGCAACAATGTAGCTGTAGATATTAATGATGAATCTGAAGGATTGAAACAATTTTTATCAATAATACTTTCTCTTGATTATTCTAAAGATAGCAATAAAACAATTTTGCTAATTGATGAACCTGAATCTCATTTACATCTTGCGAGTGTTATCTCATTAAGAAAATTATTACACAATGAATCAAAGAAACACTTAAATATTTTTATTTCTACAAATAGTGTGCAAATGGTCGATCCAGATAGATTAGAATTATTTCACTTAATCGAAAAGACTAATATGTCATCGCAAATAATTAATATTGTTGACACCAATAAAAAACATCAAACACCAAATTTAATTAAACAATCTTTTGGAACTGGTGCTTTTTCACAATTTTTATCTCAAAAATATTCATTTTTTGTAAAGAATATTATTGATAAACATTTTATTGAAAAATTTATTAAGCATTATGGAATATCAGCAAATGTTTTTATATATTATGACTCAAAAGCAATTGAATTTATTGAAGGAATTAAAAGTAATTTTTATGATGATTATTTCAATGATAATTGTTTCTTTATTTTCGATGGAACTAATGAAGCTGCTGAAACAAGACAAGCAATTGAAAAGGAATTTCGTCATATCAATTGATTTTCTTTACCACAAATATTTCCTAGAGCAAAAGAAAACAATTTAACAATAGAATATTTATATTCATATTCTCTATCAACAGATTACTATGCTAAGAAAAAAATTATTGAAGAAAATTGAAAAAATGTTAGACAACATGTGGATAATAAAATTAATACTACTAATTTAGATATGAATAAAATTTTTCAAAAAGAATATATTAAACCTTTTAAAAAATTGAAAATGGAGTTCTCTAATTCCATAAAAAATAATAAAAGTTTTATTGATGTTTCTAATGAAGAGAAAATTAAAATGCTGATTGTATTCTTGGAAGAACGCGGAATCATTATTACTTCTTATTAATTCAATTAATATCTAGTTTATCAATATAAAATTCAATCCCATTTCTTTTAAGGATATCTTTTGGTGTTTGATATTTTTTATCTTCAAAATAATCATTAGTAACATAACAAATTTTTCTATATGTAAACTTGTCATCATTAAAAATTTCTTTATATATTAAATCAAGCATTAATCCTCCATATATTTTTTCATCTGTCGATCCTGCAGATTTTTGCGATTTGACTTCCATTAAATATAAATCTTTTTCGTTTTTTAATAATCATAAATCAGCGACATATTTTTTACTTGCTTTGATTTTGTAATCAATATCATATTTAGAAAAGGCATATTTGTAAAAATTTGACTGCTCAAATACAATCAAACTATTGTTTTCATTTTTGTAACATTCTATATTTAAAATAGTTGATTCATATAAATTTAATTGCTTAATAATATTGTCAAGAACTACTTTTTCAAAACGTTTACCATTTTCATTAGTCAAATGACCTTGTCCTGTGCTATTTCTTTTCATTATAAAGCACCAACTTTATAATTGGTAATAATGACTTCGTTAGAACTATTTTTCCTCTTTAAACCATTAGAATTGATACTTCTATTAACTTTAATAACTTTGATGTTAAATTCTTTATACAATTCTTTAACATAATCAGTATCATGATTTGTCAGAATTCATTTAATATTTTTTGCATGTAGTTCTTTTAATTTGTTGGCAAGATTTAATTGATCCAACTTACCAAATGATTCTTTTGAATAAGAAGTAAATTGATTAGTATCAGTATCATAAGGAGGATCACAAAATATAAAATCATTTTCCTTAGCAAGATTCAATACTTCAATAAAATCTTTATTCAATATTTCAATATCATGCAAATTTAGCAAGTGATTAATATTTTCAATATTTTTTTGATCATAGATATTCACTGTTTTAGATTTATTGAAGGGAACATTAAATTTACCACTAGAATTAACTCGATAAAGTCCATTGTAGCAAGATTTATTAAGATACATAAATCTAGCAGTAATATCTATTTCATTTGAGTAATTTTTATCACGTTCATCATAATATAATTCTTCTGAATGTTTTTGTGAGTATCGATTCAACTTATTCATTAATTTAATATAATTATTCTTAATTGTCCGATAAGATAATATCAGTTCTTGATTTATATCATTAATTATTGCTTTTTCAGGTTGAAGATTAAAAAATAATGCTCCCCCACCGACAAAAGGTTCAATATATTTACCATATGATTTCGGTATTAAAGGTAGTAAGATTTTAATAATCTGCCTTTTTCCACCAACTCACTTAACAAAAGGTTTTGTTACATAATCTTTATTTTCTCTACGATTAAAATAGAATAAATTTTAATCTACAATGAAAATAACATTTTATCTTGTTATTATGTTCCTATATTAATGTAAAATTAATATTAAATTACTTGAGGTGTCATGAATAGTAGAGAAAATAAAGATTAACTAACCTAAAAATGACTTCTAAAATATTGCACAATTTCAAAAAAAATATTATAATATCAATCAATATGAATAATAACGAAAAATTAAAAGAATTTATTAATGAAAAATTTAATATAAAACTAAATGATAAATTAATCAACATTATTATTGAGTGTAAAGAAAGTAATGAATTAATTCATGTTTATGCCATTGTTGGTGATAAATTAATAGATTGATTAGATTCATATCATAATATAAAAAGTAATCCAGAAGAAATCGATAACTTTAGAAAAGAAAATTCAAATAATGAATTTTGAGCACAATGTTTTGATGCTTTAAATTTAGATTCTTTTGTAAATTGAAACAAATCAAATAAGATGGGTCGTGAAATTAAGGCAACTTTTATTGAGGCACTCATCTTTTGCTTTTTTGAGCAAACACAAGATTTTAACAGAACTTATGAATCATTAAAATTTATTAGAAGTAAAATAAACGCCTCTTAATAACTTAATAATAGATTTTATTATTTTTATCATTTTTGTTTTTTAAAACACTTAGTTTCCCCTTTTTACCAACAAAAGGAATGATCATACTAGTATTTTTAATGTATGTTTGATATGTAATATTGTCTTTCATTTTTTCTCATTCACGCTGCTCTAAAAGTCTTAGTCCAGAAATATAAATTAATAAAACATTTAAAAATATGGGGGAAATAAAGAAAATTAAAAACAAGTAATTGGTTCAAGTTGTACTATCGGAAATAAGAACAGTGGTAATAACTGTCAAACAAATTCCATATCAAAAGCTTACTTCTCCAAAATAGTTAGGATGACGTGTAATCCTTCATAAGCCACTCTGAATAAAATCACCATTAATTAAATCTTTACTTAATGCTTTTTTATTATAAAAAACATTTTTTTGATAATCTCCAATTGTTTCAAAAATCAAACCAAATAAACTAATTAATAAAATGAGTGAAGCAAAAGAAGATCATGAACTTTTTTCAAGCAAGTTAGCATCCACTGCTAAAAACATTATTGCTGGTAAGGCAGTCATAAAAACAGTGAAAGCTTGATATGTTCAAAAGGTTCCAAATTTCCAAAAAGAATTTCTCATGGAATCAAAACGATGATCAACTTTAATTTTAATAATTCGCATAAATAGATAAGTTCCAAGACGTAATGCTCATAAATTTATTAATACAAATACTAGTATTTGGTTAAGGTGAAAGTTTTGTTTTCAAATAAAAAAAATTAGTGACAGTGCAGAAAATGATAAAGCATAAGTAATATCAGTAAAGACATCACTTTTAAAAAAAGAAGCAAACATAAAGAAAAAATAGTTAATCCCAAAACTAATTAGCAATATTCATAAAATATTAATGAAGTCCATAAATTCCTTTTATTTAATTATGTAGTTTTATTTTAAAAAAATCTCATTATTAATTCAATTGCCATTAACAAAAATTATCTGACATAATTTATTTTTCTTTTCTTAGTTTAATCATTTAAACAATTATTAATTATACTAATATTAATTAACTTTTTTAAAACTTATTAAGAAGTCATTGTTTTTGTTCTAATATATTTATTAATATTATTAGGAAATTTTAAATTATACAATTTATATATTTCGAAACAACACTGTGCATCACTTAATGCATTGTGATGTTTTAATGAAAATTTAATTTCCTCTGCAACTAATTTAAGCCCTGGTTTTTTACCTAAGTGAGGAAATATTTTTGATGCAAGTTCCATAGTGCAAATATACTTTATATGTTTTAATTCATATCCATAGTAGTTGGCAGATTTAATCAATACACTACTATCAAATATTGCATTATGAGCAATGAAAATAATATTTTCAAATGATGGTAATTTACTAAAGAAATATTCATCAATGGTTGGTTTATTTAAACACATATATCCACTTATTCCATGCACTTTTATATTATGAATACTAAAAGAAGTTTCAGGATTAATTAAACTACTTTTAAATATCCCTTCATTGATATCGAGATATGCTATTGAGCAAATCGAATTTTGCTTATTATTTGCAGTTTCAAGATCAATTATAATTTTTTTCATCTCTATTAGTTTAACACTTATGTAAATTTATTTAGATTTAATTACATCAAATAATGATATTAAAACATTTAGTGCATTTTTTGATGCTTTTGAAATATTTGAATTAATATCTTGTTTTTCAGATTTAGTAATATTAATAATATCGCTTATACCTTTAACGCAAAAAAACTTTATTTCATTTTTAAAACATACTTGAGCAATAGCGCTGGATTCCATATCAAACAAATCAACTTGCAAATCATTTCTAATTGATTCTAAATGTTCTGGTTTATGTACAAAACTATTTCCACTTGCAATATTGATGCCATCGTTCTTCAAAAAAGCATTTTTATATAATTCCTTTTCTCCTGGAGTTTGACTTCTTGGATATCATGGTGTTTCAACATCATGAAAATAAAAACTATCTGGAATGATTGTGTCAAAAAGTTTAACTCTGTCAGTTCCGCCAACTGCTCCATAGTTTAATATTTTATTGACATAAAAAAGATCAATGATTTTTTGAGTCATCATTGCTGCATTAACAATTCCAATTCCTGATTGCACAATTATTATTTCAACATTATTTCATTCATAGTGTAAAAATATTGTTCCCCCAACTTTTGTTTGTTTGATGAATTTTAATTTTGAATCATGAATTTCATTTGGATCAGCAATTACTAACCCTCAAATTTGCTTCATTTTTTGTAAATCTCCATTTGTTTTTCGTTAATAGTAATTCCTTTTGATTTATTAAATTCATGAACTTTATTAACAGTTAATCCAAATGCTTGATCAAAATCTGTTAAACACATTTTCCTCATTTTTTGAATTCCGTCTCATTTTCTTCCTAAGCATAATTTGTCTGCCATAAAAACTAATTTATCCATTTGTGTTAAGTTCAGAGAAAGTGTTGTGTGCTTAGCAACTGCATCAGTCATTTCAGGATCTTTAATTGAGAAAAATTTTTTCAATCAAATTGCACCAGTTTCTTGGTGTAATTCATAATTTTCCATTTTTTCTTCATCAATTAAAAAATGTTGCAAAAAAGAACGTTGTTTATCAATATCCCATTCTTTAGTGATGTCATGCATTAAACAAGCATAGTAAGCCTTTTTAGCATCCAATTTAAGGTGTTTGGCAAGATCAACTCCGAACTTTGCCGCATATAATGAATGTTTATATCTTTCAACACTTAGAGTACTCTTAACTATTTCATCAAAATAAAATTTATTTTTACCAATGTAGTGTTTTACTTTTGATTCAACATTTTTGTATTCTCCAGAAATAAATCCTGTGCTTGACTCTTCTGTTATTTCATTATCCAATAGGGTGCAGTTATATTTTTTAACATTAATTTTTGAAAAATTATTATTTCTCTTAAATATAATAATTTTTACCAATTTTGAAATTTCATCAATATTTTTTCATTTATTTAACTTAACTAGATTATCTGAACCCAAAACTAAAAATAACTCGTCCTCAGGATATTGGTTCTTAAAATACTTGATGGTGTCAATTGTGTAACTAACTCCCTTGCGATTAATTTCAAAAGGAGAAATAGCCATCTTATCTTCAATAACTAACTCAAGCATTTTGATGCGATCTTCTCCTGAAACTAATTCAATATTTTTCTTAAAAGGACCCTTAAAAGAAGGAACAAAAATTAATTTATCTAATTCTAAATTGTCAATGACATATTTTGCAATTTTAATGTGACCTTTGTGAACCGGATTAAATGCACCACCGTATATAGCTATTTTCATTAATAATGATTATAATTTAAAAACAAATTTTTTGAAATATTTTATTTATTTAAAATTTTTTTTGACATCATTTTATATTCATTGTATTAGCGCTCAATGTTCTTCTAGTAATCCAAGTTTATCATCTCTTGTTTGAAATATTGATGGTATCGAAATTTTAACAATTGGTGCTAACCAAGTATTCAAGAAAGGTCTAGCTCCGAGTGTAGTCACGCTAAGGGGAATGAAAATTTCCTCTAAACCAACGCAACCCAAAAATGCATTTTGGCCAATTGTTTTTAAGGTATTTGGTAATATTAGTAATGCTAATTTATCATTTGTTTGAAATGCTAACTTGCCAATAGATTCTAATTGAGATCCAGGCATAAAACTTGAAACCAATCTATTACACCCTTGAAAAGCTCTATCACCAATTATCTTAAGACTTGCAGGGAAAATAATATTTTTTAAATTATGATTTTTGCTAAAAGCAAATTCATCAATAATTTCTAATGTGCTATTCGCTTCAAATGTAACAAATCTAATATCATTTGGAAACAATAATAGTTCATTTGCAAATGCCTCTTTAGCTATCTTAGTTACTGTATTTGGAATATCAACTGTAAAAATATGACCTGGTCTAATATCTTGAATATCCTTAAAAGCCCCTATACCTATTTCTGTATAACCTTTTAAATGTTCTTTCGTTAAATTTCCATCTAGAAGAACATCTCAAGCACCTCCTGGCTCTAGGTTAGCAAGAACTATTTCTCTTGTCAAAATTTTTTGAGAAGGTATTGGCGCAATAGTGAATGGCAATGATTCAATTGACTTTAAAGATTCATTAAAGACAAATCCTTCATTTGCTGTTAAAAGCATTGTTTTATCACCATTAAGATCATTTGTTTTTCATGTTGCTGTTAAATTTTTAAAATTATTGTCATTTATTCCATCAAACAATTTTTGAGTTGTAGCCATAGATATTTTTGTCTCTTTTGATTCATCCAGAGAAATCATCGGCTCACTTTTAACTTTGATTCCCACAATATTTGTTGTCGATCCACAACTAGCTAATGTAAATAGTGGGATAGAAGTTATTGACAGAGCAAAAAAACCTAAAAATAAAAATGGCTTGTTTTTCTTACTTTTTTTCATAATTTAAATTCACTCAATGATCACTCAATGATCATTATCTAATCCTAGTTTATCAG
>JAGUQV010000011.1 GCA_030154525.1 Mycoplasmataceae bacterium
GTATAGGTCCCATAACAGAATTAAAAATTCTTTCTTATTTCAAAACATATAATAATATTTACAATGCCGATCAGGAAGAATTAGAAAAAATTGTTTCAAAAGAAATTGCCAAAAAAATTATTAGGGAATTTCACGAATAGGTTCTTTTTCAAAACAAGTTTTAATCTTAATTCTTTTATCAATATAATAATGTAAAAAATTATTATATTGATATAATGGTCTTAATTCATCTTCATAAATTTGTTTTAAATAAACATTTAAATACCTTCTTGAAATAATTAAATAATACACATAAACACTTAACAAAGAAAGAAATCCATAAATTATTTGAGAAAGAAAGAAACCAATCATACCGGGGAAAATTGTTTGAAGATAAACACCTAAAAAATAACTAAATAATCCATAAGATATAAAGAAAAAAATAATTGTAATTAAAAAAAGTGAAATACTTTTTTGAAAATTAAAAAACATTAAAACTCTAAAATTAATTGAAAAATTAATTATTGTCTGTGCAATTGCAGAAATAATAAAACCATTTCAAACAAATTTTTTAATTACATCTAGGTAACTAATATCAATATTATGGTTAAAGGGAATTGATTGTTGTTTTTCAATTGGGATGATTTCTCGTGTTCAAGTTTGCGTTTTAAAAATAAAATCAACTAATCCGTTTAGCGAAAAAAATATACATAAATTGAATGCTAAAAATAATAAAGCTCCATTAAAATTATATTTTTGCCCAATATAAAATTGCCTTTGCGATAACTTATAATCGCCACTTTTTGGTTTTTCAGATGATAAATTTATTGCCCTGCCAAGTGATTTTGGAATTATAACTAATAAATTAATAATACTAAAAATTATAATTCTAGAAATTATAATTAATGACTCCCCATTATCTGAAAATAGGTATTGGTTCTTGGTTGATGATATCAAATTAATTAACAACATTTGTAATATTATATTAATTGCATAAACAATCATAAATGTTGATAACATTCATGATTGTTGAAATATTTTTTTAGCAAAAAAAGTATCAAATTTGATTTCTCTAATTTTTCATTTAAATATTTTGATTTTATATATTAAACTAACTACTAAAAATTTAAAAATAGTTGATATCAAAGTCCCAAGAGAAATTCTTATTACTGGTGATAAACCACTGACGTAAAAAAGAAAAATTAACGCTAGCAAAATATCAAGAATTGCAAATAAAAACTCAATTAAAAATAGGAAAGAAAATTTAGTACCATTCTCTTGAAGTGTATATATAAAATATGAAGATAAACCAATAAACAATATATAAATTGACATTACTAAAATATAAGATTTTGAAAAGGATTTTTCAAAAGAATTAGATCCAACAATTGCAAATTCTGAATAAGTCATCATAATTCCAACAAAAATAATTGAAGCACAAAATGATAAAAATAATGTTAAATACATTCCAGTATTTATTATTTTTTTTCTATCTTCAAAAAATGATAATTCACTGCTTCTTTCTTTTAGTAAGAATGAAACTTGCACAATAATAAGAATAATTAAATTAATATTAAAAAAAAGCATTGGTTGATTATAGTTTATAGATTGAGCTACAATGCTTCCTGTAATTTCAATATTCCCATTAAAATCTGTAACAAATAATGGAATA
>JAGUQV010000118.1 GCA_030154525.1 Mycoplasmataceae bacterium
ATATTCCTGTTATTTGGCAAAAAAGTCCGTACATTATATTAATTGGGAAAATGGGTTTTTCTATTAAATCATTATTATTTATTCCATCTATAAAATTAGACAATTCACCATTTAAAGAACTTGTTATTAATAAACTTATTCCAGCAATTATTAATATTGTTGTCATGATAGACATAAATGATAATGCAATTACTTTTCGATTATTTTTTAAAATTGATATAGATAACATCGGTGTAAGAAGTGTTTTTGTTTTTAATTTAAATTTGTAGAACATATTTTGCTTTTCAATTTTATTTTGATCTGAATTTTTAACATATTTTAATAGCAATCCATAGACAAATACAGTTACAATTATCCCTATAATGATTGCTGTGAAGAAAAATACAATACCCCAAACAGTTTGCATGATTTGATCTCCTCCAATAAAATTACCAGATATTCCTCCAAGAAGAGCAACTATTGGTCCGCCGTGTGCCACAGCGCCAGTTACACCTGTTGCTCCAGCTATTGCACCAGCAACTGCTGAGCCTGCAATATTTGCAATGAAAACTCTTTTAGGATCGGCAATAGCAAATGGAATTGCTCCTTCTGAAATTCCGATTGTGCCCATCATAATTGCTGAAATACCTAAACTTTTTTGTTCCTTTGTAAAATTCTTTCTATAAACTAGTGTCGAGATACCCATCGCTATTGGGGCAACAGGAATTGCTGCTGCCATCATTCCCATAGGATTTTGTATATCTGTTGCTAATAATGCAGCAGACATCACAAAAGCAATTTTATTAATTGGACCTCCCATATCAAAACCTGCCATCATACCAATTAATAAACCCATTCCAATTCCAACGCCCACTCTTACACCTATATTACTTGTTTCATTATTTTTAAATACTTGTCCCATAGCTTCTCCAAATTTATCCATTATAAATCCTATTGGGGCTCCAATAATAAAGACACTTAGTAATGCATAAAATATTGTTACACCTAAAGGAATTATAAAAATTGGCATTAATGAAGATAAATTTCGGTGAATTTTTCATGAATTCATCCATTTGACTGTATAACCTATCAGTATGCCAAATAGGATTGCTCCAATAAAACCTAGAGGTGTTTGAACTAATTCAATTCCAGGTAAAGGAAAAATTAAAGATGTATTATTTGCAATTAATGATACTATCATTGCTGGCGCAATTGCAGACCTACCAGCAATGGAATTAGCAATATATCCACCTAATATTGCAATCATCAAACCAAAAGCAACTTCGCCAAATTTCAGTAAATAAAATAAAAATGTATTATCTGGAATATTTCCATCAGTATAAATCGCTTTTCCTAAACCTAGTGAAAGGGCAATTAGTAACCCTCCAAAAATAATGAATGGAATCATATAAGATACTCCGGATAATAAATGTTTAACAATATATGATTTCTTCATTTCACTTCTAGGTTCATTTTCATTTGAATTAGGCTCACTATTAATTATTTTTGCTTTTTCAAGTGCATTTTGCACTAATTTAACTGGATTTGATATAGCTAATTTTATATTGGTTTGATAAATTCTTTTTTCTTTGAATCGTGAAATATCAATTCCAATGTCAGATGCAATAATAATTAATTTAGCTTCTTTGATTTCTTTATCTGTAAAATCATTTACAATTCCGACTGATCCATGAGTTGATACTTTTCCTTTAATATCCAATCCTATCAAAGCTTTTTCTATACTCTCGGCAGCCAAATATGTGTGTGCAATGCCTACAGGACAAGCTGTGATTACTAAAATTTCAAAGTTGTTTTCATTTGTTGGAGCAATAACTTCCTTTTTATTGTCTATTTGAAACTTAAATGTATGGAGTATCTGTTCCATATCAACAGATTTCTTAAGAATGTTCTTAAAATCCTCATTCATTAAACCAACTGCTATTGAGGATAATACATTCATATGAGAAGATGTTCTCTGATTAAATGGAATAAATAAAGCAATTATATATTTAGTAGGATTATTATCAAGTGATTTCCATTCTATCCCTTTTTTTAATCTAACAAATAAAACCATTGGTTTAACTATTGATTTAGACACAGCATGCGGAATAGCAAAGCCATCTTCAAAACCAGTTGTAGATTCATTTTCTCTATTAATAAAAGATTCTAATACTTCTTGCTCAGAACCTTCGCTGATTATTTTTTGTTTTGCTGCCTCTTTGCAAATAAAAAGTAATACATCTTTCATTTCTGTGATGTCTACATTTAAAAAAATTGTTTTTTCATTTAGTATATCCATTTTTTGCCTTTTAACACTCAAAGTTTAAAATAATGATTTTAAAGATAATGTGCTTTATAAATATAAATTTCATTTTGAACAAAACAGAATGTAAAAGAATTTTCAAAATAAAGATTACACTAAAATTATAACTCGTTAAAATTAAATTTTTATGATTATTCAGTTAAATATTTTCACTTAATTTTTGGAAGTGCTATTGTAATTTATCATATAATTTATTTAGTAACAAAACTTGTCTTCATTTAACATGAATGTAATTAAGTTATTAAATATTTAACATCATGATGTTTGGAAAAGAGTAAAATGTTTAATTTAGAAAATATACTTTTGGAAAAAGAAATAAAAAGCAGAAATGATGTTTTTAATTTAATTGCTGATGAAGCTATTTTACTTAAAATAATTTTAGGATCAAATAGACAAAAATTGATTGATGCTTTTATTAATAGAGAAAATGAATCTACAACTGGTTTTGAAGATGGTTTTGCTATTCCACATGCGAGAATTAAAGAAATTTTAAAGCCAACTATTTTTGTAATTAGATCTAACACTCCAATAAAATGAGAATCAATGGATGGAAATCCAATTAAAGTTGCTATAGCATTGTTAATTCCGGAGGACCAATCATCAACATTACATATGGATGTCCTTTCTAAAGTGGCAACCTTATTACTGGATAATGAATTTAGAAAAAATATGCATTCACTCAAAACCAAAGAGAAAATTTATAATTATTTAAATCTTAAAATTAATGAAGAAAAAAAAGTTATAAACCAATCCGGAACGAAAGGATTAATTGTTGGAGTTTCTGCTTGTGCAACTGGTGTTGCTCATACTTTTATGGCAAAGGACTCATTGGAAAAAGCCGGTGTTGAAATGGGTTACAAAATTAAAATTGAAACCCAAGGTCAAAAAGGTATTGAATCTAAATTAACCGATACAGAAATAGAAAATGCTGAATCAGTCATCATTGCTGCAGATATATATGTTGATTTAGATAGATTTCAAGGGAAAAAAATACTTAAAGTTAAAACAAACAATGCAATTAGTGAACCAGTTAAATGCATTGAAGAATCACTAAAACAAAATATTGATGGTGAGAATAAATCTAAGAAAACATTAGATACTAATTTTAAACAAACAAGAATGAATGTTTTTATGGGCCATCTATTATCAGGAGTTTCAAGGATGATTCCATTTATTGTTTTTTCAGGAATTGTTTGAGCAATTATGAATTCATTGGGATCAATTAATGGTGTTGGGGATAATGAAGTATACAAAATACTGAAAGGAATCTCAGAAATTGGATTTACTGTCTTTATTGCGATAATGGGGGCTTTCATTGCTGAATCAATTACTGGGAGAGCTGGATTTGCACCTGCTTTTATTGCTACTTTTGCAGCTGCAAATACTAATTTTACTTTTTGATGAAATTTAGATGGAATTTCTAATCCCATTCCTCAGATTGATTTCTTTTTTCCTAATGCAAGTGAAACGGGTGTTGGAAATGTTGGGTTATCGTTATTTTCAGCAATAATTATGGGTTTTTCTGCAGGTTATTTTATCAAATGAATTCTTTCTTGAAAAACACATAAACTAATAACACCAATTATTTCTATTATTTTTATTCCGGTTGTTTCAACAATTATCCTAACTTTCCCGTTCATACTATTATTATCTGGACCACTAGGATTTATAATGAATGCAATAGTATTTGGTTTATCAGAGGCCGCAAAAATAAATGGATTAAATTTCTTGATTGGATTTTTGCTTGGTTGTATGATCGGGTTTGATATGGGGGGGCCTATTAATAAGATTGCTGGAACATGTGCTACTGCGCTTATTGTAGTTGATCCTAGATTAATGGGTTCTGTTGCTGCTGCAATTCCTATTGCTCCTATAGGTTGTGGAATATCAACTATTTGAGCAAGGAAAAAATTCACTGAAAAAGAAAGAGCAGAAGGTGTATCTGCACTTGGTCTAGGATTTTTTGGCATTTCAGAGGGAGCCATACCATTTGCAGTCAATAGACCGAAACAAGTATTAATTGCTAATGTTATTGCATCTGGTATTGCTGGTGGTTTAGCGTTCTTATTTTTCTGTGGTGGATATGTAGGAATGTGAGGAGGACCAATTACTGCAATTGTTGGTGGAGTTAGTGCACCAGTAACAGAATTGGCAAAATTGAATCAGACAATTCCTCAAATTTTTGGAGGTGGTTCAAACGGGCTGCAATATATTTCAATACTGTGATTCTTTTTGGCAATTATTTTGGGTTCAATTATTCATTCATTAATATTTGTTTTTGGAATTAATATATCAAGTAAGGAAGATAAAATAAAAATAGATCAAAAATGAGCCACATTCAGAAAAAAAATAAGTTTCTCACTTTCTAGAAAATCAAAATTTTATTTAAATTAAAAAATTAGATGATTATTTTTGTTCATTCCCCTTCTTTAATATTTAAGTTTTCCAAATTAAATATTCCAATTCTTATTCTCTTTAATTTAATTACTTCATTATTAACATAATGAAACATCCTTTTGATTTGATGATATTTACCTTCTGTTAAAATAATGTTACATGTATTTTTATATATTTTTTCTATCCTCACTTTCTTTAACAACTTATTGTCTAAAAAAATATCAGATTTTAGTTTAATTAACATTTCATCTGTTATATCATCCTTCAAAGTTACTTCATACTCCTTTTCAATATTTGCATTTGGTGATTTTAAGCTATGCGTTCAACTGCCATTGTTTGTTAATAAAACCAATCCAGTTGTATCAATATCCAATCTTCCAACTATATGTAAAGAATTTGCAAAAGGTTCTTTGATTAAATCTATAATGGTTTGCTTTGATTTATCTTTATTTGCACATATATAATTTTGTGGTTTGTTCATTGCAATATAGATAAAATTACAATAATTAATAATATTATTATCAAATAAAACTCGATCTAATTCTGGGTCTATTTTAAATGATCCTTGTTGAATTATTTGGTTATTAACAACAACTTTTTTTAATTTTAGTTGTTTCGTTATAGTGCTTCTAGTTCCTATATTTTGAGAGGATAAAAATTTGTCTAGTCTTATTTTCATAATATAAATTATAAATAATTTAAAAAAAATACAAACTTAATACCAACAAAAATGATTCTTATATTGTTTTTTAACTAATATTACTATAATGGGGTAAATCGTTTATCTAATTAATCAACCAATTAAATTTATAAAGTTCCAATAAAAAAGTCTTTTTTGGCCCAAAATTTAAATAATTACATTTATATAGAAAATTAATTCAATGTTTATATTGATGAATAATATTTCAAATATTAATTTGAAAGATACATTGAATTTAAAATGAAGAGATATGCTTTTGCGGGAGAAACTTTTGGAGTCTCAATAGAAT
>JAGUQV010000136.1 GCA_030154525.1 Mycoplasmataceae bacterium
AATCAAGAGTGGGGCGATTTGAATTAAAATTATAGGAATTGTTATTTTTCAAAATTGTTTTAATTTATTTGCTCCATCAATAGAAGCGGCTTCATAAACATCCCCAGAGATCGATTTCATATTACCAGTTACTAGAAGAAGTATATATGAATGACCTAATCATCCTTGTATTAAGATTAATATCATACGCGACATTGTTTGATCTTTCACTCAATCTATTGCAGATGTTGTTATACCTCAATCAACTAAAACGGTATTAATAAATCCTGAGCTTGAACTATCAAATATTACTTTATAAAATAATATTGAAACAAAAGCGGGGATGGCTCAAGGCAACATAAATATTAATCTTCAAACTACTTTTCCTTTAATGTGTTTGCTTTCAATGATAACAGCCATTACAGTTCCAATAACTATAACTAAAAAAGTTGTTGAAATAGCTCAAATTAAATTTCATAAAAATACATTTGCTAGTGGTTCAAAAAACGCACTATTTGTAAAAAGAGTAATAAAATTATCAAATCCAACCCAATTAGTTTCCTGCCCAGCACCAGGCTCATGGTCAGTACCTATATTGGTGAAAGCTAATAAAATTGACACAATTATTGGCATTATTACAATAAAAGATATTAAAATTCATCCAGGCATGGAAATTGCATACGGAAAACCTTGAGATCTAAGTGTTTTTTTTGTTTCCATTCATGTGTTTTGTCGAATTCCAGATTCCATCCCCCTAACCATTTTAAAAGTCATTATTGAATTTGAAAATAAATATATAAAAGAAAAAATTAGAAGCAATAATCCAATTACACCCTCAACGAGAGCGTATCGAGAATCTGAAAATTTGTCTCCATAAAAGGGATCTGTTTCTGTGATTCAGGAAAGTTCTATCAATCCGATTATTCCGTTTCCTTGTATATTATAAACTCCAAATCCATAAGGAATAAATACTGAGAAAACAATGATTGTTAACATAAGAAGGAGAATTCCCTTTCTTCAGTTTTTTAATAATAAAGCATCTGCTCCAGGGCAAAAGAAACCTAACAGTGCATATAAAAAAGAAACATTTTTTTTAACTTCAATAG
>JAGUQV010000140.1 GCA_030154525.1 Mycoplasmataceae bacterium
CAAATTCAAATAAATTATTTTTAGGATTATTTGATTCATCACTTCAAGGAAAAATAAATTCTTTTTTTACTTTTCTATTATTTGAAAAGTAACGAGTAGTTTCTTTATTTGAAACAACAAAAATTTGAATAAATTTATTAATGTTATTGTCAAAAGTTTCCACTTTATATCTTGCTATTTGATTGAATGCTTCAAAAATATCAACATTAGATCTTTTAAGCTCTATTTGACATATAGGAAAACCATTCATAAATAGAGAAACATCAGAAATATTTACGTATTTTCTTTCACTTTTAATTTGGTTAGAAAATTCAAAGACATTGTTGTCAAAGTTTTCTAAATCAAAACAATCTAATCTAATGTTTTCTCTATTAGGTCTTTTAATAATAAAGATATCTCTATCTCTAAACTTTTTGGCTGCTGAATATACATCCATGTTTTTTATTATATTAATAATATATGTTTGAAATTCAATATCACTTAATGTTTGGTTTTTTAATTTATTATCTTTTAATCATTCTAATCTTTCAAGATGATATTTAATATTGTTTTCAATATCTTTATCTGTTTTGATATCCGTTCTTAATTTATAACCTAATTCATTTAGTTTATAAAGTAACATAGATTCAATTCCTGCTTCTGGTATTTGTTTTTTAGGTTCAATCATTATATTTTTTCCCTTTCGTAATATTTTATTCTCATATCATTTAATTTTATTGAGTCTTCATATTTTTGCTTTAATTTCTCATTTGCATAAATTAGATTAGATAACTGTTTTATTTTTAAAATATCTTTTTCATAAATTTTTATATTCTTGATGTTTTTTAAAGATAATAAGGTTATTCCAACAAAAGAAAGTTCGGTTATTTTTTTAGTTTCTTTTTTAAATATTTCGCTATTAATTATTGATCACAACACTATTCTATTAAAAGTTGGTTTATCATTAATAGGTCTTACTATTATATAATGGCATTAATCAAAATATAAAAATTTTATAAAGTTACCAAAAAAAATACCAATAAAAAAGACTTTTGTAAAAAAAGTCTTTTTTGCTCCAAAATTTAATTACCAAACAAAACAAAGGAACAATTACATTATAATGAAAAACAAATACAAAATTCAAGAAATTAC
>JAGUQV010000152.1 GCA_030154525.1 Mycoplasmataceae bacterium
ACTTTAATTTGACCTTTATTAATATCAAGAAATAATTTCAAATTTTCAAGTTCTATTGCTTTATTTCTAGGTTATTCCATTCATCATTTAATTATTATATAAAGAATTTTTAATTTTAAAAGAAAAAGTATTATCGATATCTCTAATTATAATTCCATCATATAGTTTTGAATTATTAGTTTTATCATTTGATAAATTATCAAATGTAACACTATTAAATGTTTTTATTAATTTTTTATGGATATATTAGAATAGTTATCTATAGTAGATACAACATCAACACCAATTTCAATAGAAAGATCTTTCATCTCAGTATAATTCAATAATTTACCAGTAATAAGATCTTTAACTTTAAAAATATAAAAATATTTATCTTTTAAATTATAAAGATTACTCTATATACCATATCCAATAATTTCACCTTGAATAATATAATCTCTATTGTTTTTATTTAATTCTCTAAATTTTTCTTGAAGATTATATTTTTTAGCAATATATACTTGATTTTTAGAATTATTTAACTTTCTAGTTAAATTATAAGAATCATTTCTAGTACAACATCTTAAATTAAGTTTTTTTATCTAAGTGAAATGTAGAACTCATTCTATCTAATTTTACTGTTGTATACACTATTGATTTTAATTTTTCTTCGTATATTCTTTTACATTTTTGAATATTTAGTTCTTTAGACTTTTCTATTAACTCAATAGGAAATGATCTAATAACATCATTATAAAATAACTAAAGTTTTTTTATTTTATAAATTAGTCTAGAAATAAAATTACCAATATTCATGTCATTTATATCTTGCTCATCTATTAATTGTTCCCAATCATATTCAATATCACATACATCATCTATTGAAACAAATATTTTTTGGTTTTTTATTGATTTAAACTACTGGAATAAAAGATTTAACACTATTAATTAATTTTAAAAACTTATAATAAATTTCATTTTTAAGTTTAATTAATAAAAAAATCAACTTATTTTTACTAATCATTTAATTTAATCCTTATTTTAAAAATAAAAACATATATTATTATGGGTAATTCTCATAATCCATCTATTACTCATGTATTAAGTTATAAAATTCTCCAACTCTCATATCAATAATAATTGATATATTGTTTTCAAGCTCTACATAAGTATATGAAACTTCATCCACCATATAAGATGAAAATTTAATAATTTTATCAATATTAATATACAC
>JAGUQV010000020.1 GCA_030154525.1 Mycoplasmataceae bacterium
GCTTTAATTGAAAATCTCACAAATTGACCTTGAAATAATCTTCATTGAGAACTTTCATTTTCTTGTGAAAAACTACCTAGTGAATTATCTCTCATCTTTTCAGGAGTTGTTCAAACATTTGAACGGATTGGTTTTGCAGGAACATAAATTCCATTTTTTTGAACTACTCATACAGGAATCGCGTTTCCGTTTTCATCAAGAATATCTCTTCCTGAGGAATCTTTATAATTCTCAAATGTTTCAGCTCCTGTTTTATCACGTTTGATAATTGGAATAT
The DNA here is from genome assembly GCA_030154525.1 of Mycoplasmataceae bacterium. Taxonomy (GTDB): domain Bacteria; phylum Bacillota_I; class Bacilli_A; order Mycoplasmatales; family Metamycoplasmataceae; genus UBA710. Next base: position 278 of record JAGUQV010000020.1, read on the forward strand.
TATCACCATCAACTAATATATCTCCAGCAATACTTCTATAAAATTCTGACTCTATTGACATTAAAATTTCAGCACCTAAATAGTTTTCATTAATATCAGGAGTAAATTTAACTTCATCAATAACTGTTTTTCCATCTATTGGTGAGTATCCATACTCATCAGCATTTACTAAGACTAATTCTTTATTTATTACTAAATCTGCAGCTTTAATTAGTAATCCTTTTACTCTTGCTTGTGGTGTCATGGTGTCTCCACCAACTAAAACAAATCCATCACTTTTAAGAGCTACTCTCGTCATAACAAATTGATTAACTTTTAAGTTGGTTGGTAATACACCTCATTTAGTAGGATCAGCAGCAACCAATTCTTCCTCTTCTTTTGAATATAAATATTCACTAACATTATATTCGAGGCTTAATGGTGCAGCAACTGGAAATGCAGAGTTTAAGAAAGTATTATCAACAACTTTCCCTGAAGCTTTATCATATGCTACAACCGAACCAAATCCTTGATAATATCTATCACCATTAATTTGTTTAAACTCTAATCTTGGCGCTTCTGCTAATGGATTTTTAATTTCTAATATAACTTTAATATCAGTAATTTCAATTACTTTTCCCTGTGGTAACTTGTTGTTACCTTCATAAACGTTATAACCTGGTCTAGCAACTATTTTAAAGAAAATTGGTTGTGGGGTTGTTCCTGAAACCAAAATTTTAAAATCACTTGCAAAGCCTGTAACAAAACCAGTATTGTTAAATAATTTTCAATTTGTATTTGAAAAATCATCTTTAACATTTGTATAAAAAATATCAAACGGTGTAGTAGATTGATCTTTATAATAATCAAATATTTTTATTAGTTCAGGTAAAACTGTTAATGTAGGAGTTTCATTTGTTCCTCTAATTTGAAAACTATCTGGTTTGAAAACTTTTATTAAATCTAAATTAATATAACCTTCAAATCCATCATTTAAAGCAAGACTTCTATCAACTAAATTTAAAAATATGTTAGGAGATTGATATTCATCTCCATAATATTCTTTTCCATCTATTTTAAATCTATATTTCTTAAATCCTTCATCTGATAAAGAATACCTTGCTCTTAGTGAATTACGGAATAAGATTAACTCATCTTTGTTTTTTGCACCTTGTAATGTTAGGAACTTCGCCTTAACTTCAGCAGCTGTATATCATTCAATAGTTGGATCAATGTTATTTGAACCAGGGTCAGTTAAGAAGTGGTATTTAACAACTATATGTTCTTGACCGGCAACAGAATTATCTACAAGAAATTTATCAAAGTCAGTTAAGTTAAAATCAATGTTTCTCGTATTTCCTAAAAGTTTAATTTGTTGTAATCATATTGATTGTACATCAATAACCAAAATAACACTATCAGTATTTACATTAAACATTTCTGGCAATTCTTCAAATACATATCCATCATTAGTAACTAATCTTACTACTAAAAATTTAGTATTTGGATCCAATGTAGTTAGCGGAATTAAGCTTCACTTAGGACTATCATTAGGATCTGTTTCTAAAGCTGTATTATCATTTGAATATTGAATTGTTAAGCCTGGAGATAATGCATTTAGCAATGTAGTATGTTCTGGTCCTCATTGGAATCCTGTTGAAGGACCAAAAACTTTCAGTAATCTAGCCATTTCATAGTAATTTGCTTTGTTTATAAATATCTTAACATTATCAATGTTTAAAATTCCTTTACCTTCATTACTAATTTCAAAATCAGCAGGATCAACTCCATCAGCTAAAGCATACCTAGCTGTTATCTCTTTATTTGATAAAAGAATATCAACATTATTAGCTAACAATAATCTTATGAAATCAACTTTATTAAATTCTAATTTAGAAGGTTGGGTTGGATCTAAAGCTATTGGATCTTTTCCAATTGAATATAAAATTTGAACCTTCCCTGTATAAATAGCATTAATTGCATATAAATCATCATAAACCTTTTGATCTTCAATGCCTAATTCTTTTGTATTTCCAGTTAAAACAATTGAAGCAATTAAATCATTAGGATCTGTTGGAATAACAATAGGCAAGGCTACTTTTAATTGAAATCCATTGGCATAATGGTCTTTGTAATCATTTTCATTTATTATTGAAAGTTCAATATTAATTTCTGAATCTACCTTAACAAAAAATCTTATAAATAGTTCATTTGTACTATTTAGTGAAACTATTTTATCTAATGATACTCATGCATCTCCATGAAAACCAGGTGTTTTAAATTGAATCTCAATTGATGGTCCAATAATAGATTGTATTTGTTCAAAAGTTCTTCCTCCAAATAACACGTTACCATCTGGCATTGATGGAAATGTTAAAGTTCCGATATTAGCAGATGAATTTCCACTCGGAATAACTTCTCCAGCTCGTAGAACAGATACATATTCTCTTAAATTAATTTTTGTTTTAATTTTATCAGTTTTTAATACTGTTGTTTCATCAGGAGTTACATTCACTTGATAAGCAGGATCTTTTGATTCAAATTTTGCTGTGATTGTTGCTCCAGCTGTCGTTCCATTATCAAAAATAATAATTCCTGATGTTGAATTCTTAAAATCAGAAAGGTACTTAGCAAGTTCTATTTTTAATCCAGTTAAAGTAAATCATTGATCAGGAATAGTTGAAACTTGATATTTCAAAACAACCTTATCCCTAAAAATATGTTCAACAAGTTGTAATGCTGAATCCTCAAATGCAGTATTTGAAACACCTGCATTTAAATCATTAATATATCCTGAAAATAATATTCTGTTAACTAAATCTGTTGAATCAATGTTTATTATTGTAGTAATATTACTTAAATCGACTTCATACCCTGAAACAGTGTCAGAAGGTTTGAACAATGCACTTTCAATTGAACCAATTTCTACATTGTCAGTTGGAACTTTTTTAGTAAATCTAATTGCAATTGGATAATTTGTTTGTCCTGCAGGAATATCAATAGTAACAACTGATAATGGTCTTGTTTCAGATCATTCATATCTAAAATCAATTCCATCTCTAACATATATACCATATTCAACTTTAACCAAA
>JAGUQV010000040.1 GCA_030154525.1 Mycoplasmataceae bacterium
AACTTTAAGGGCTTACTTTCATCAAAACAATTATCAGATTATTAAAAGATTTTGATATATCTATTTCCCCAAAGCATTTAAACTTTTTTGTTATAAATAAAAGATTGTCCTTTGTGATTCTGAGAATATTTCCATATATAAATCTTGGCAAATATCATATAGGAAAACGTAGACATCGTTGAAGGTAAGAAGGGTGATGAATTTAATATTTCAACATTAATTGATCACTCTTCAAAACGTTTAAGTGCAACTTTGTGTTCAACTTCATTTTTAGAAGCAACAATTAAAAATATTTCAAAACAATATTCTGAATTAAAAACTCTTACTTTAGATAATGGAAGTGAAAATGCAAACTAAATTAAATCACTGAAAATTGATATTGCATTGATGCGTATTCATCTTGACAAAAAAGATTGATTAGCAAAAAAAATCAACAATTTAGAAAATTTTTTTCAAGGGGTCGTCGATGTTTAAAAAATTTAACTCAGGAGAAATTAGATCAAATTGTTTTAATTATTAATTGTGAAACTTATTATCAAAATGGAGTTAGAACAAAACAAAAAAATTATGAGTATGAATTAGAATTAAAGAATTTCAACTATTTTGGATACTAGTTTTTTGGTTGTATCAAATATAAATCCTTTTTTAGCTTTTAATGTGATTGTTCCTAAAACTTCTCCATTTGTTGCTATTGCATCAATAGTAAAGTTTTTAAAATTATCAACTGTTACACCTGTAAATACTGTATTTAAAATAATAATTTTTACATCCTCTTGAAAATTTGAATCTGAATCATTCAAAAAAGTAATGGCTGTGTTAATATTACTTTGACTAACTGCTTCATGTATAGGTGTTGATATCCCTAAATCATTAAAATGTGAAACTTCTGATACTAGTTCCTTGATTTTACCAAATATAAATCCTTCTTTAGTAGTTAAAGTAATTTTTCCTGCAACTGCTCCGTTTGTCGCTATTGCTTCATAAGTAAAGTTTTTAAAATTATCAGCTGATACATTTGTAAATACTGTATTTAAAGATGTAATTTTAAGTAAGTCTGTTGATGGAGGAGTTGCATTTAAAACAAGAATTGCGTCATCAATTATTTTTTGAGTAATTTCTTCTTTGACAATAGCAACATCTAAAACAATGACATCAACAGAAATGATAACAACTTTTGATATTAACTCATTTTTGTTATCTGCGAAAAGATAATTGGAATTAGAAATAAGTCTGACATATGCCTCTTCAACTCCTTCTTTTCTCTTTGCAAAAAAAGTAAAATTTGGTCTATTTTCTTTATCAACACCATTAAATATTGCTTGCAAAGATTTTAACTTCAGATCTTCATCTTTGCTTTCATCCAATAATGTTTCAACTGCAACGTTAAGTCCTAGTCTATGTTTTTGTTGTTGGAATTATATTACTTGCCTGTGTGTCCTGCATTTAATTGAGGTTGTCGATTATCAAATTTCATTTCTAGATTTTTAGAAGCTAAAGATATGGTACCTTTATCATTTGTTGATATATAAGCATTTACATCAAATAAAGGTAAGTTTGTTAAAGTGATTCCATTATATATTTTTGATAGCATATCAACTTTATCTTGATCAGATCTTGCTACTCATGTTGGTTTATTAGTTTTTATCTCAATAAATAAATTAATAACTTCTGAATCCAAGAAATCGGTTCTCACTGATATTCCTTCAAGAGTTATCATTGTTGGAATAACTGGAGTCAGTTCTTTTTTTCCACCTTTAAATATAAATCCTTCATTAGCCTTAAGAGTTACAGAACCTTTCCCATTTGCTGAGCTTGTAATAACTGTAAAGTTTTTAAAATTATCAGCTGTTACACCTTTAAATAGAGCCATATTTAAACTTGCTGCTTTAAACTCATCAGAGGCATTACCATTATTAAGAGGGCCAATAACTTCATTAATATCATTTTGAGTAATATTGGTATTCATTTCAATATCAAGAATTTCAATTACTTCTGATACTAAAGTATTAGATGAACCGAATGTAAATCCTTCTTTAGCAGTTAAAGTAATTTTTCCTGCAACTGCTCCGTTTGTTGCTATTGCTTCATAAGTAAAGTTTTTAAAATTATCAGCTGTTACTCCATTAAATA
>JAGUQV010000070.1 GCA_030154525.1 Mycoplasmataceae bacterium
GTTATAACGTTAAAAGAAGGCAGTAGAAAAAATGTTCAAATCATAGATGCTAAAACTAGAAAAGAATTAGCTTCTTGAGTTAAAGTTGAAAAAGATTTTATTTTCAAATTGGACAGATTACCTGAAAGAAAAGAATTAAATACAGACATTAATGAATCACTCATTGTTGAGCACTACAATAAATAGAAATCAAAATAATATATAAGAAATATAGAAAGAAGAGATGGATTTTTATGGCCAAATATAAAACAGAACCATGTTCACAATGTAATCAAGGCTCTAGAGCCGTTAATTCACTTGGACAGAATATTGTTCAAGGGATACTTTTATCATTATTTTTAATACCTGGTATTATTTATTGATTTTTTTCGACAGGAAAATCTTGTTACATTTGTGGCATTAAATATAATGACAAAAAAACAATAAAATAATTAAATTCTTATTGTTTTTTTAGCAAATATAAAAGAAACGGGAAATTTAGATTTCTCGTTTCTTTTATATATTAAATAATGAATTTAACAAATATGTTTTTACTTTAAAATTATTTAACTTCTTTGAATGAAAATTTAGTTCATGGTTTAATGAAATCAAGTAAGAATAAATCATAATCTTTAATTTGAGCTACAATGTTTTTTCTACCTTTTTCATCTGAATGATCTTTTTTAACTAAATGTAGCTCACCTTTGTATTGACCAAAATTATCATTACCAATAGCTATTGATCCTTTTTTAATTTCCTTTTGTGTATTAAGTGGCTTAAAATCATTATCTTTGTATTTAACTCTTGATTGAGTAGATCTAATTAAATAATCTGATCTATCCCCACGATTAAAGTGCAACTCATCTAAAACTATTTTTTTCTCAATTTCTGTAGCACTCTTATCAAACTTAATATCTAATGGTATTATTTGAGAAATTTCTGAAATTGCTTTTAGTTCTGCCTCACTTGCAAAAGCATTACCGATAATAATATCATCTACTAAACCTAGCATCATTAAATGTTTTACTTGTGTTGTAATTGGTAATTTTCTATGCATTTCAAGAGTGCAAAGACCATCCATAACAGGTCATGGTCCATGATTTGCACTATTTGAAGTAACAAAAGCAGCACTTCTAATTCTTAGGTCTTGGAATTGTTTTGAAGTCAACTCAAATGTTTCTAATGATAATCCTGAATATTCCATCGGATAAAAATTATGACATCCAATTAGTTTTTTTCGATTTGGCTCAAAAGAAATAATATTGTCTACATATTTTGTACCAGAAGACATATTTATTTCAATATCTAAATCTAATTTATTAAAAGTCATTTCTGCTTCTTTTAAGCCATTAAAACCTTCATCTAATCTGATACCAGTTGCACCTAGTTCTTTAAAAAAAGATAGATCATCATATGAAATTTCTAATTTTGTAAAAACAGAAGGAGCAATATCTAAAACTACTTCCATTCCTTTTTTAGTTGCACTTGTAATAATCTCATAAAATTCGTTTTTAATTTCTTCTTTAGTACCTTCGGCAGATAATAGACATGTAAACACTCTTTTAAATCCATATTTAGCAGCTAAATTAATATACTCAATAACTTCTTGTTTTTTCGCTTTTTCTGGATAAACTGATATACCTAACATATTTACTATTTCTTCCCGTCTATTCTTTTATATAAATCTATAAACTCTTCAGCCATTAATAATATTGTTTGTGTCGATAACAATTGATCTTCTGCATGCATTAATAATAATGGTATTTTAATTTCCACACCCGCTGCTTCTTTTTGCACTAAATCTGCATGTTGTTTTTCAGCTTCAATAATATTTTCTTCAGCAGATTTCATCTTTAATTTTGCATCATCAAATTTTCCTGCCTTTGCATCATAAATAGCAAGCATTGCATCTGATTTAGCTGTACCTGCAAAAGTTATAATCATAAAACTTATTTGACCCAATTCCTCATAAGAATATTTTTTTTCTGACATATTTTCTCCTAATATTTTATTTAATTAGATTAATTATATACTTTTTAATCAATAAGTTAGAAAGAAAAAAATCAAAATTTACATTCTGATTTTTTTGTTTTTTATTATATTGTAAAATTACTTTAAAATAAATTCAAATATTTTGATAATTCTGCCATAAAGTCTTTTACTAAAATATTTTTCTCACCAATTAATCTCTCTATTATTTCATTAATTGCTGCATTACTTGGATTTACAAGTGGTTCTCCAGTAGTTGGATCAAGAGCTAAAAGTGCTTGTTGAGAAGCAATAGCTTGATTTATATTGTCAACTTGACCTGCATTAGCAAAAACTAATGAGTTTCCTACTTCTATAGCATAAGATTGTGAACTTAACCCTATAGAAAACAATGTAACAATAAGGATTAACAATACTCAAGATAGAACTAAAGAACCAATAGATCAAGAAGTTCCATTCCTAAATATTATAAGTGGTAAGATTGAGAACATCCCTAGAATGCTAACTACTGATAGAAATTGTAGTAAAGGTTCAGTTAATGATGCATTTTTTAAATCTCACAAATTATATTCTGAAACTATTTTAATTAATCCTGCATTTGCTACTCCTGAAGCGTCTGTTGAAAGATAATTGCTTCATTTAGTTACATCAATACCTAAGTTTCCTAAAACATTTGATGTTTGTCATAAAGCAGAAAATCAAAGTGACATCAAACCAAAAACCGTTATCAATAAAGCGGTTGAATATTTCAAAATGTTAAATCATTTTTTACTTTTATATTCAGCAGAAGCTACTACTAATTTATTTCATTTAGAGTAAGCAATTACCTGTTGTTGATTTTCAACATTTTCCATTATTCACCTCCCTTTTTAACTACTTTTTTATTAGTAATTTTGGCTGTGAATTTTTGTCATCCACCTTTATAATCAATTGACACAAGTTCTTCTCCATTTTTCTTTGCAGATTTATTTGCAATCAATACAAATGGTGCGTATATTAAACAAGCAATTGAGAAGTTCATTAGTGATAGAATTATACCTTGTCAACTTGATGTTGCTAAGAATCCACCAATCCCTACTGGTGTAGTTCAAGGAATTTTAACTATTACTGGGGGTACTCATTTTAATACTTCTATCGCAAATCATGTTATAAAGAATAATAGTGGTTGAATAATGATAAATGGTACAACATATTTAAAATTCAAAATTAGAGGTACTCCAAAGATTAATGGTTCATTAATATTGAATAAAGCCGGTGCTCCACCAAATTTGATGATTTCTCTTGTATCTGCTTTTTTAGAAAATAGTAATCCAACTAAAACTAAAGCTAATGTTGATCCTACTCCTCCAAAGAAGACAAAGGCATCGTTTGTTCCATCAGCAAAAGCACTAATAGAACCATCTACGCCACCTGTTTCTAAATATAATTGATTATTTGCCAATGCCACTAGAGCAACTGGTGAAAATACTGCTGTTAAAACATTTGTTCCATGTATTCCAAAGAATCATAATAGAGCAGAAAATGTTGCATATACCAAACCAAGTGATAAAGAACCGGTTTGATTTTCAATCAACGACATAAATGGTGCTTGAACAGCAATTGAAATTGTATGTCCAATTCCGAAAGCATCTCCTGTTGGTAATCATGTAAAGACATGTCTGAAAATTATAAATGGTGCTTGTATTGCTATAAAAATCAATAAAGTGAATATTGTTGGAAATAATTTAGAAAAAGATCTAGCTACCGCTGGAGGTACTCCTGCTGGTAAATTTAACTCTAATTTTTTATTATTTTCAAAAACAGAATAAAGTTCCATTGATAGTAATGAGGCAAGTATTGATACTAACATTCCTCCTGTTCCAAACATATCAGCTGAACCATATGAAAAAATCATAAATCCACCAAGTCCGATTAAAGAAGCAATAAATGGATCTTTAATATTCTTAATTCTTGCAAAAGAATAAGATATAGTAAGTGTTACAAATATAGATAAGTAATTAAAAATTCCTTTTCATATTGTATAAAATATAAAAGTTCCAACCGTACTTATTTGATGGGCAATTGACCCATTAACAAATACAATTGTTCCTCCCGCGTTTGTTACTGTTTGATTGGGTATACCCATTGTAATTCATCCAAGAATTGATGTTGAAACTGTATCTCATCAACCGAAAACAAATGTCATACATATTACCCCTACGGAAGCAGCAATAATTAATGGAACAATTAGGGCAAAGCCATCTCTTAAACTTGACATATGTCTTTGTTCAGCTAATTTTCCCATTCTCATAATAAAGACATCTCAGCCATGTTTCATTTTTTCTTTTGTAGAATTTGTTTGAGTTTTACTATTCATTATTTAAATTTCCTTTCTTTGTTATTTTAAATATTTAAATTATTTTTTAATATTATCAACTGCTAATTTATAACAATCTTCACCTTTTGCCATTGCATAAATAGCAGGAGGTATAACTATTACGGGTACTGAACCAGCTACATCCTTAAAAGATTGTTCCATAAATTTAACTTGTGGGCCAAGCAAAACAATATCATAATTTTTGATGATTTCTTTTCTTCGCCTGATGGTTTAGCTACTACATCAATTGTTTCACCAATTGACTCAGCATATTTTCTAATTGATGCTTCCAACAATGATGTTGACATTCCGGCAGAGCAAGCTAATAATATTTTCATAATAATTCCTTCTTTGTATTTAATTAATTGATAACAATATGAGTAAATAATATAAATTTAAAAACATTGTTACTAATATAATATTTTTTTAATACAAATAATATTATAACATTTTCAAAATTATATTCAAAGATTTAAATTTATTAAATGTTTTGAAAGTTATTTATAATATAATGTTTAAATGTTTAATGTTGGTTTAGCGGAATATTTTGAGATTATTGCAAGTGGCGGTATTCCTGACATAAATAATCCCGGATTTGGGAATCCTGTCGTTATAATTACTGTGGTTTTACTCTCTTTTTCAGCTATGTTACCTTGTTTGGTTTGATTTTTGAGAAATTTTATTAGAATTGTTTTAAAGAAAAATTATGAACTTTTCAATAGATCATTTAAGTGAATAATGTTGTTCTCATTTGTTGTTTTTGTTATTTCTATTATCCTCATGATTTTAGCTTTAAACGGAGTTATTTAAATGAAAAAAAGTAATTTGAAAGAGAAGAATCTTGAAGAGAGAGAAGAAAATTATACTTCTTTAATTGATGAATTTCGCAGACAAAAAATCATTTATAAAAGTATGAGTTTTAAGGCAAGTTCAATTGATATAGTTTGAGATGCTTTGGAAAAAACAATATCTAAAACCTTTAAAATTAAAAGAGAATTGATTAAAGATATTGAATTTGGAATTAAAGTTAGAGGTGTTTTTACAAAATATCTTCTTGAAGAACACGATAAAGAAAAAAGGGAAATTTCTATTTTTTGGTTAAATAGTAATGATAAATATTGACTTCATTATAAAATTGTGCCCACAATCTCTAAAAAGAAATTTAAAATCAGGTTTAAAGAAATTATTTATCGAGATCAGACATTTTTTGGTCTTGCAGATACTGCAGGTTTACTATTGCTAAAATATTCTTTTAGGAAAAATACAAAAATGTTTGCAAATGGAATTAAATCTATTATTAAAAATGGTAGTGAAGAGGTTGAAAATAATAGTTTAACCTAATTAATTTGATATAATTTAATAATTAATTTAAATTATTGCAAAGAGGTAAAAATGTCAAATGAATATTCAGCAAGTAATATAAAAGTTTTAAAAGGTTTAGAACCAGTTAGAAAAAGACCAGGTATGTATATTGGAACTACTGGAAAAAAGGGACTTCATCACTTAATTTGGGAAGTTGTTGATAACTCAATTGATGAAGCAATGGCAGGGTATGCATCTGTAATTTCAATTGAACTAGATTCAGATGGTTTTGTAACAATAAATGATAATGGGCGTGGAATACCTACTGACATCCATCCACAAACAGGACTTTCAACAGTTGAGACTGTTTTGACTGTATTGCATGCTGGTGGAAAATTTGACTCTGACACTTATAAAGTATCTGGAGGTCTACATGGTGTTGGTGCATCAGTAGTTAATGCACTTAGTGCTAGTCTTAAAGTTTGAATTAACAGAAACGGCAATACATATTTTCAAGAGTTTAAAAATGGTGGTGTTTCTGAAGGTTCTATTAAAATTATCGGTCAAGTCGATGAAGGTATAACAGGAACAAAAATTTCCTTTAAACCAGATTTTACAATAATGGAACAAAATGATTTTGAATTTCCAGTTATATTAGATAGAGCAAAGCAAATTGCTTATTTAAACAAAGGTATCAAAATCAAACTTAGTGATAAAAGAACAGATGATGTGGTGGAGAAAGTCTTTTATTTTGAAGGTGGAATTAAAGAATACGTTAAAGAGTTAAACAAGGGTAGAGCAATTATTCATGATGAAATAATTTATGCAGAAGGTAAAGTTAAAGGTGATGATGGAGAAGTTATTGTTGAAGTAGCTATGCAATACAACCAGAGTTATCAAAGTAATGTAGTATCTTATGCAAACAATATTTCTACTATTGAAGGTGGGACTCATGAACAAGGTTTCACAGATGCATTAACAAGAATTTTAAATAATTATGCTGGAAATAATAAGTTATTTAAAAATGAAGATGAAAAATTAACTAGAGAAGATGTTCGTGAAGGTTTGACAGCCATCATTTCAATCAAACATATTGAACCAATTTTTGAGGGTCAAACAAAATCTAAGTTAGGGAACAAAGATGCCAGAATGGCAACTAACAAAGTTCTTTCTATTCAATTGGAAAAATTTTTGGGTGAAAATCCTGATCAAGCCAAAATGATTATTGAAAAAACTTTACTTGCTCAAAGAGCACGTTTTGCTGCTACAAATGCTAGGGAAGCAACTAGGAGAAAAACTATTTTTGATATTACAGCTCTTCCAGGTAAATTGGCTGATTGTTCTTCAAAAAATGCTGAAATTTCTGAAATATATATTGTCGAGGGAGATTCAGCTGGTGGATCTGCTAAAATGGGTAGAGATCGTGAAACTCAAGCAATTCTACCACTAAGAGGTAAGATTATTAATTCTGAAAAAGCTAGAATCGATAAGGTATTTGAAAATACAGAAATTATGTCAATAATAACAGCACTAGGAACTGGTGTGGGCATTGAAATTAATATTAATAAATTGAGGTATCACAAAGTAATAATAATGACGGATGCTGATGTTGATGGCTCACACATTAGAACATTATTATTGACATTCCTTTATCGTTATATGAGACCTTTAGTTGAATATGGATTTATTTTTATTGCACAACCTCCTCTTTTTAAAATATCAACAGGTAAAAGTTTTCAATATGCTTATAACGAAGAACAAAAAGATAAAATGATTGCAACATTAATGGAAAAAGACATCAACACAAAATATAATATTCAAAGATATAAAGGGCTTGGTGAAATGAATCCTGATCAGCTTTGAGAAACTACAATGGATCCTACTTCAAGAAAAATGTTACAGGTGCAAATTGAAGATGCAGCTACAGCTGATTTAGTGTTTTCTACATTAATGGGAGATGATGTAGCTCCTCGTAGACAATTCATTGAAGAAAACGCTAAATACGTTAAAAATATCGACTTATAATAATATGATTGAGAAAATTGTTAAGGATTTTAGAATTTCTAATTTAGAATTTTATTATGAAGGAAATCACAATAAAACTTATAAGGGCTTAATAAATGGTGAACAAGTTCAAATAAGGGTATCAAAAAATAATATTGTTGATCATAAAAATGAAATAATTTTTCTAAAAAATGAATTTAATAATAAAATTATTTATATTGATGAATTTTTCATGATTAGAAAATGAATTGATGGAAAAATTCTCGATAATAATAGTCTTGATACTCTTAAAAAAATTAAACACTCTCTAGAAAAACAATGGGTTTTGAAAATACCAAATATCTCTTCTTTCAGACCAAGTATAATGGATGATATTGTCCTAAGTCATGGTGATTTAAGAAAAAAAAATATTATTGTTTCTGAAGATAATAATATTTTTTTAATTGATTTTGAATGAATAAATTATAATACCAAGTATTTTGACTTAGCTCATTTATTTCTATATTGTTCATTTAAAGTAAGTGATATAGTTAGTGTCTTTGAAGTAGAAAAAAAGAAATTAAGGAGAGAGATTAAAATTGTAAAAAAATTTAATAAAAAGTGATTAAAATCAAATAATTAAGTTAATGATTATAGTCTTCTTCTTCTGCTTCAAATTGATATTCATTTTCAACATAATTATTATCAGCAAATTCTTCATTATCA
>JAGUQV010000044.1 GCA_030154525.1 Mycoplasmataceae bacterium
GGTTTAGTTGGATTTTTAAATGAAATATCATTCTTATCTACAATTGTTTGTGTTAAAAAATATACTACATCATCATTAATACCTAACTTTAAAAACTCATTTGTAATCGCTTGCATTAAATGAAATCCAATGTAACCTTGTGACATAGCTCCTGCTTCAGATAAACTCAGTAGAGAACTATTTGGATTTGATTTTTTAGCATCTGAAAATGCATTAAAAATCATACCAACTTGTGGACCATTTCCATGACCGACAATTATTTTATGACCTGACTTTCACAATGAAGCAATTTTTTTTGCAGGTATTTTAACTAATTTTTTTTGTTCGCTAGGTGTATTGCCCAATGCATTTCCACCTAAAGCAATAACTATTTTAGACATATAATTAATAACCTATTGTAGATAACATAATTGCTTTAATTGAGTGTAATCTATTTTCTGCTTGATCAAATGCTTTATTGTATTTTGATTGAAATACCTCGTCAGTAACTTCCATTGCACCATTTTTAACAATTGGGTATTTTGAACCAAATTTTGAAGCAATATCTCTTGAAAATTCAGTATGATCATCATGGAATGCTGGTAGGCAATGTAAGAAAACAATATTTTCTTTTGCTGAATTAATCATTTTCATATCCACTTGAAATTGTTCAAGTTCACCGATTCTAGTATCAAAAAGATCAAATGGCTCACCAAGAGAAACTCAAACATCTGTATAAATAACATCTGCATCTTTTGCTGCTTTAATTTTGTCATCACTAAGTGTTAGAGATCCACCATTTCTAGCAAATAATACTTCACAGCTTTTTATTACATCTTTTCTAATATCTTTGTGGTATGTCTTTGGTCCACATAAGGTCACATGCATTCCCATAAAGGCAGCACCAATTAAAATTGAGTGGCCCATATTGTTTTTAATATCACCAATAAAAACAACTTTTTTATTTTTAAGTTCTCCTAATTGTTCTTTCATTGTCATAAAATCTGCAATTATTTGGGTTGGATGTTCTTCGTCAGTTAATCCATTTCAAACCGGAACTCCTGAATATTTAACAAGTGCATCAATATCTTTTTGAGCAAAACCTCTAAATTCAATTCCGTCGTAGAATCTACCTAAAACTTTAGCTGTATCTTCAATTGATTCTTTCTTACCAAAATTTGATCCCTGAGGTCCTATATATGTGACCCCGGCTCCTAAATCAGCTCCAGCAACTTCAAAAGCACATCTTGTTCTTGTTGAATCTTTTTGAAACATAATTGCAATATTTTTTCCAATGAATGGACGGTTTAATGTTTGCAAACCTTGATATTTAGATTTTTTTAAATCTATTGATAAGTCTATCAAATACTTAACTTCATCTGTTGAAAAATTAAGTAATGAGTCAAGACTTCTCCCTTTTAAATTAATAGCCATATTTTATTCCTTCTCTCTATTTATTTTTTATTATATATTTATCTCTAATTAGAGGCATTGACATACATCGTGATGAGCCCATGCCTAATGATAATTGATTTCCATTAAAAGCCAAAACCTTAATTCCTACTTTTTCTAGTGCTAATTGAGTTTTTTTGTTTCTATCATATCCAACTACAACTCCTGGTCTAATCACTAAATAATTAGTAGCATCAAAGTGTGTCTCAAGATCAATTTCTAATTGACTAGAACTAGAACCAGCAACTGGAATCAAAATTGGTTTCTTGCCAATTATTTCTTCCAAAATTGCTTCTAAAGACATATTCCTTTTTTTAAATACATGATCATTTCCATCAATTTTTACTTTTCAAACTTCCAATGTATCTTTCATCATATTTGGAGAGTACAAAAACTTATCAAAATCTAGCATTGTTAATCATGTGTCTAAATGCATTAGATTTTTCTTTTTAGGAACACTAATTGCAATTATTGTTTTAAAACTATTTTCTACATTATTAATCATTTTTTTTGCTATTGTTTCGATCTCTTCAATTTCAGTTCTCTCTGAAATTCCAATAACTAAGGTTGTTTCGTTATAGACAAAAACATCTCCACCTTCAATTGTATTCTTATCATTCCTACTAGAATATTGATAAATATCTTTGTAATCTGTGTTTGAAGAAAAGATAAATTCAGAAAAAATTGTTTCTCTCCTTCTTGTTTTATACTTCATCCGGTGAATAGTAACTCCATTACCTATTGATGCAAAAGGATCTCTTGTAAAATATAAATTTGGCATTGGATCTACCACTAGTTCAGTGTTATATTCAATACCTAGTTCTTTTGCCATAATACCAGACATCATCAAAGAAATCATTTCTTTTATATTTTTTTTGCTGGTAACAAAAGATTTAATTTTCTCTCTAACAATGTTATTCTTGATTTTTGGTTCTACCTCATCTAGTCAACGGTCAATAAATGAGTCTTTTTCTTCTTTAGAAGCTTCCTCATAAGTTTCCGAAACTAAATCAATAAGTTGAATCACTTCAACATTTTCTTGTTTTAATATTTTTAAAAAATCTTCATGTTCTTTTCTTGCTTGTTTAGGTTCCAACAGAGCAGAAAATAATAGTTCATCTAATCTATCAGGAGAAATATACTCTATTTCTTTCCCTGGCGTATGAACTAAAACTTTTTTTAAATTTCCTATTTCACTATATACATTTATTGCTTTTATTTTACACTTCCTCATATTTCGAAATTTGTATTTATTTAACTTAAAAGAATAATTATAATTTAAAGTTAAACTAAATTACTAATTACACTTTAATCATATACCTTTTTCTGGAAATATACAAAATTATTCTTAAACACTCATGGATTTAAAAATAATAATAGCAATATATGAATTTATTTGATTTTTTTTGCAATATTTTTTGCCTTTGGCAAACTTTGAACTTTAATAAATTTAGGTGTTACAATACGGTCAGGATAAACAGAAACAATTTTTTTATTTCTTTTATCGCCATATTTTATATAACCATCAATCAATGCATATAATGTATCATCATTCCCGCGGCCAACATTATCTCCTGGATGAATTTTAGTACCTCTTTGTCTAAAGATTATTGATCCTGCATGACCAAATTGACCATCACTCAGTTTTCAACCAAGGCGTCTACCTGCTGAATCACGACCATTCTTACTAGAACCGGCTGCTTTTGTCTTTGCCATATACTATCACCTAACCTTTCATCTCAACTATTTTTACACGAGTATAAGGTTGGCGATGACCAAGTTTTCTCTTGTGTGTTGATTTAGCATTATGACGATAAACAACTATTTTCTTGTGTTTACCTTGCTTTTCAATTATTCCAGTAACTGTAGTTCCTGATAAAAATGGAGCACCTATTTTTTCTCCTAAAACAAGTACTTCATCAAAGATAACTGTTTCCCCAACTTCTCCTATTATTTTTTCAATATAAATAGTAGAATCTTTTTCTACAAGTAGTTGTTTACCACCTGTTTTAATTACTGCAATCATGCTTCTCCTTATTTTAAATTCTCATCCTATAGGTGCCGAAGACTTAAACCTTTTTGGTATGGTTACAAAATATAACTTTATTTATTATACAAAATTATTGATGAAATTTAACTAATTTTAAAAAATATTTGAAAATGATTCAAATATCCAAATAATTATTGAGATACAATTACTCCATCAACTTTACCTTCTAATTTTGAAATTGAAATTATTTTGACATTCACAACATCACCAATCACATATTTTTTATTATCATTATATAGTTGAAGTCCATTATTTGAGAGAGAATAGGGACCTTCCGGAATATTAGTTACATGAACAAAACAAGATACTTTATCTGGGAAATCAACAAATATTCCAAATTTTTTAATAGAAACTATCATTCCTTTTTCCATCTTGCCTATCTTACTTTCATAAAATTCTGATTTTTTAATGTCAAAAATTTTTCTTTCAATTGAAACTGCCAATTCTTCTTGCTTTGATGAGTGGCTACAAATTAAATTAATTTTGTTTGCCATCTCTTTAGCATAAGATGTATTTTTTTTAAAAATAATTTCTCATATTATTCTGTGTAATACAAGATCTGGATATCTCCTTATTGGAGAAGTAAAGTGTGAATAATATTCAGAAGCTAATCCAAAATGACCAATATTATCTGAATCATATTTTGCTTTTTGCATTGTTCTCAAGAGAGAAATTTTAATTAAATCATCAAATCTAGTTTTTTTGATTTCCTTAACAGCCTGAGAAAAATTTAAGGGTTTCTTTGAAAAAGGGATAGTGACTTTTATTTTTAAGATATTCATTATTTCCTGCAGTAAAAATATTTTTTCACTACTTGGTGATTCATGAATTCTATAAATACTTGGAACCTTCAAATCACTTACAATTTTAGAAACATTTTCATTTGCATATACCATAAAATTCTCAATTAAAATTTCTGATGATTTTCTTCTTTTGATTAAAATTGATTTAGTAGCTCCTTTTTCATCAAGAGAAATAATAGGCTCTTCAATTTCAAAATCAATATATCCTTCTGAAGCTTTTTTTCTAGAAAGTATTTCAGAAAGCTTATATGATGACTCAAGCATTTTAACTAAATTTTCATCACTTTTAATCATTTCTTCATTTTCATAATTAGCTACTTGAGTGTATGTTAATCTATATTTACTATTTATTATTGCTGGAAATAATTTATAACTAACCTGTTTACCATATTTATCAACCTCAGATTCAAAGGCAATTACAAAACGGTCAACATGAGGATTTAATGAACATATGCCATTTGACAAAGCTTCAGGAAGCATTGGAATAACTTTGTCTATTAAGTAAATTGATGTAGCTCTTGAAAATGCTTGTTTGTCAATGGCACTATCTTCCTTGACATAATGCGCTACATCAGCTATGTAGACTCCTAATTTATAATTACCATTATCAAGTTTCTCAACATTGATTGCATCATCGAAATCTTTTGTTGATTCGCCATCAATTGTTACGATTAAATTCTCTCTTAAATCAACACGATTAAATTCTGTTATATTTTCAATACTTGTGGGAATCTTTAATGATTCATTTAAAACATCATTATTAAATGAGTCATCAATTTCCATTGATTCTAGTATTAAATTAATGTCTGCATATGGTTCATTAATATTTGCAATTATTTTAACAATCTTTAGAACAATATAATTACTATTAATGTCCTGGATTTCTGCCTTTATAAATATGTCTTCTCTAAGTAATTCCTTATTTGAAAATCTGAATCTATTATTAATTTTTGAATTTAAGGGAATAAAATCAAAATATTCTCTAGTTTTCTTAACTGTTCCAAAAAGAAAATTATTTTTTCTCTTGACTACTTTTACAACACTAGCAATTAATGAACCTTTTTTAATAGGATCATCAAAAATAACTGCTTCTACTTGGTCAGAATCCATTGCTCCATGAATATTACTTGATGCCACAAAAGCTGATTTTCCCTCAGATATTTCAACAAATCCAAAACCTTTTTGGTTAATTTTTATCTCAGCTGTTATCCTAGAAACAACATGTGGGATAAAGAATGTCTTTTTGACAGTCTGCATAATAACTACATCTTTTACCAAAGAGTTCAAGAATAAAGTTAAGTCTCTATTCTGATTCATTGAAACACTAAAATATCTAGCAATGTCTATAAATGTTACTTGATCATTATTTTGAATATAAGTTATTAGTTCTTTTTGGTTAAGCATCTATATTCACATATATTCTAACAATAATTACAACACCGATTAGCAAAAATCCACTGACAACCATTGATCATTTAAGAAACTTTTTATATCCTTTTTCCTTTGAAACACTAAATAACTCTAAATCTGATGAACCGACTAAAGCACCTGAAAAAGAGTTTGAATCTGGGGACATTAAAAATCCTATAAAAATTAAAAAAATTGATATAACTAATAATATAACCATTAATATTGTTTCTATCATTAATATGTCCTTTTTTCTAAAATATTATATAGAATATTATATAACAAAATAAGATATTAATTATTTTTTCTGTTCTATCTTATAGTCTTTTAATTGTTCATTAGAAACTATTGATGGAGATTCTGACATAACATCTATTCCATTGGCATTTTTCGGAAATGCAATAACATCTCTAATTGATTTTGATTTAGATAAAATCATTATTATTCTGTCTACTCCAAATGAAATCCCGCCATGTGGAGGAACTCCATATTTGAATGCTTCTATAAAAAATCCAAATTGATTTTTTATTTGTTCTGTTGATAATTTTAAAATATTAAAAATTTTAGTTTGTAATACTGGATCGTGTATTCTTATTGAACCTGATGATAGCTCATATCCATTTAAAACAAGGTCATAAGCTCTTGCCATTACTTTCAAAGGTTCTTTATCTAAAAATTTAATTGTTTCTTTAGTAGGGTGTGTAAAAGCATGATGCATTGATGAAATATTACCATCCACCATTTCAAACAGCGGTCAATCAATAATTCAAACAAATTTATATTCATCTTCATTTGCATATGAAAATATTTCATTTGCTTTTGTTCTAATTGAACCTAATGATTGGATTGTGGTGGCATAATTATCAGCAACAAAAATTAAAGTTGAATTTGAAATATTATATTTTTTAATTATTTCATTCAATTCTTTTTTGATTATTAAATTTAGACTATTTTCATTAAATTTTGAATCTGTTACTTTAATAAAGATAACTTTTTTAGCATTATTTTGAAAAGCTGTTTCTTCTAAAATTTTAGCTTCTTTTGAAGAAATGGCATGATCTACTTTCAACATTTTAATAGACTCTCTCTGAAAAATATCAGATTTTGTATTTTTAAATAAATCAGTTACTTCTAGTAATTTTAAATCGAATCTTAAATCTGGCTTGTCACAACCATAGTTGTCCATTGCAAAATTAAAACTCATTCTTTCAAATGGTGAATTTATTTTATAACCCACCACTTCCATAATGTTACTTCATAAATTCTCCATCATTAAAAATAAATCATCTTCATCAACAAAAGACATCTCAACATCTAATTGAGTAAATTCTGGTTGACGATCTTTTCTCATATCCTCATCCCTAAATGCTCTTGCTACTTGAAAATATCTTTCAAATCCTGAAATCATTAAAAGTTGTTTATATAATTGCGGAGATTGAGGGAGTGCAAAAAATTTATTATCAATTCTAGTAGGAACTAAAAAATCTCTCGCACCTTCTGGAGTTGATTTAGAAAGATTTGGAGTCTCAACTTCGATAAAACCATTTGTATGAAAAAACTCTCTAGAACTTCTCAATATATTATGTCTTAATCACAAATTAGAATACATTTTAGGTCTTCTTAAATCTAAATATCTGTGTTTTAGCTTAGTGTCTTCTTTGGCATTTAAATCATCTTTAATCTCAAATGGTAACTCCTCTGAAATAGATAATATTTCATAATTCTGAACATTAATTTCATAGTTTCCAGTTGGCATATTTAAATTAGGAGATTTTCTTTTATTTAAAATACCCTGAACCTTCAAAACTGATTCTTTTGAAAAATTTATTTTGTCTGAAAAAATTAATTGTACAAAACCTGTTCTGTCTCGAAAATCAACAAAAGATATTTGACCCATTTTTCTAATGTTAGAGACTCATCCATATAGGGTTATAGAGTCATTTTCTTTAAATTTTAATATATCTATATTATTTACTTTTTTCATTCTATTCTTCCTAAAATTATCTTATTCTTTTAAATATTATCATTTTTAATTATTTGAGAGATAATTTGCACTAAGTTTATTTTTTCTACTTCAATTTTTTGATTTTTTACAATGTCTTTAATAGTTATTAATTCATTAAAATTATCATCAAATAATTCATAATAAACGAGTTGCTTTGGTTTAAAACTAATTGCTTCAGCAAAAAGTTTTTTTGATTTATCAAATTTTTTGTTAAAATCAACTGTAATATTGTTGTTTCTTAATTCGCTAACCAACGGAAAGAGTTTTTCAAATTCAGTTTTATTATTAATCATAAAATAAACATCTAAGTTGTTGTGTTCTAATTTCTTTTCATTTTTAATTATTTCAAAAATTCTTTCGACACCTATTCCGAAACCAACACCTACAATATTTTGTGAAGCATCTTTAATTAAGTTGTTATAACATCCACCACCAGTAATTGTTGATTTTGATCCTAATGATTTTGAGTTTGATTCAAATTCAAAAACTACATTACTATAATAATCTAATCCTCTAACAAGATTAAAATCTAATTGATAACTAATATTTGCGTTGGTCAAAAGAGAAAGCAATTCCTCAAATGAATTCCTAGATTCGTTTGAAAGAAATTCAGTTATTTTAGGAGCGTTTAAAACAATATGATTTGTAGAATCTACTTTATCATCCAAAATTCTCATCGGATTTACTCTAATTCTTGAAATTGATAGATCAGATAATTCATTTTTATTTTTTTCAAAATAAAGAGATAATGACTTTTCAAAATTTGTTCTTTCTTCAAATGTACCAATATTATTTATTTTCAATATATAGTCACCAATATCAATTTGTTTTAAAAAATCATCAGCTAATTTAATTACTTCTGTTATTGAATAAATTGAATTATTTCCGATTGATTCAACACCAATTTGATAGAATTGTCTCATCCTTCCTTTTTGTGGTCTTTCATATCTAAACATTGGTCCAATGTAGAATAATTTATTGAATTGATTGATATTCAAAAGTTTATTCTCAATTATTGCCCGACCAACTGGTGCTGTACCTTCTGGCCTTAATGCCAATTTACGACCTGATAAATCTAAAAAGGAATATATTTCTTTTGAGACAATATCACTAGTTTCACCAGATGTCTTTTCAAACAATGAACAATATTCAAAAATCGGGGTTGATATCTTTTGAAAATTATATGTATTTGCTAATATTTCAAAAGAATTAAAAATTAATGAGTAAATTTTTTCATCATCTCCATATATGTCTTTTGTTCCTTTTGGTCTCTGTATCATTTGTTCCTTTCAAAAAAAGAAAAACCCACATGGGGTTTTATTATTAATATAAATTAATCCCTTGATAAATTAATTTTATCAAATAAACATTTGTTTTATTTAATATCATTAATACCAGGGAAAATTTGTTCCTGAATTACTTCTGTTTCTCAATAATGATTAAGAATTTTATTTCTTTTTCTTTTGCAGCTGAACGCTTTAAATAAATTAAAGAAGAACGGCAACACTACACAAGATACAACTAAAGAGATTAATACAAATATCATTAAAGGTATTGTATAGAATATACTAATTGAACCAGGGAAGAATGTAAATATAAGTAATATGCTCAACATAATTCCGTTGGAGATAAATAATCTTTTTAGTGAATCGATAACTGAAATATCGCTTATTTTTTTTAGGTCAACTTTTGTTAATTCTTCCATTTTCTTATTTTTTAGTTTTTCTTTTATCCTAAAAAGGACGGTAATATTATTTGAAATAGCAATTAGAATTGCTGAAGCAAATGTAAATATAAAGAAAATGTTAAATGTAAATATTTGAAATGCAAATAATGAAATGAATAGGAACAAGGAAATTGTTAGCGATAGAAACATTGCTGCTCCATAAGTTCAATCACTTCTTATTAATACAAAGATAGTCATAGCAATTATTGAAGCTAATGCTATATAAAGAATTGATATGATTGATTCATTAGCATTATCTGCTATTAAAGAATAATTTATTAATTGAATATTATATTCATTCAACAAAACATTGATTTCTAATATTGATTTTTCTTCAATTATTTTTGTAGTTGAAATTTCCAATAAATATTCTTTTTTATTTTTATCAACCAACATAGAATGGATTTCATTTTTACTAATACCTAATTTATTTGATAAGATTGTTTTAACTTTTTCAAGATTTTTTTCTTCCAATTTATTAGTTGATTTCAAAACCGTCGGTGTTGTAATTGAACCATCGGATTTTAATCCTGCAGTTCAGTTAGAGCCAACTAAACTAAATGTTGTAAACAATGCCACAGCTGAAGCTGCAATAACACCCAATGTAATTACCGATATTTTCTTACTAAGCGCAAGTGTTTTATCAGAAAATCTATGAGAAACAACTTCATTATCTATCACCATTAATTCTTCTGTTTTTTCAGTCAAATCATTTATTTTTTTTGCATTAAATTCTTTTTTTTCTATTTTCTTATAGACTCCTAATCACTTTAATTTATCATCAAATAATTTTGTTCCTATTATTAAATTTGCCAA
>JAGUQV010000126.1 GCA_030154525.1 Mycoplasmataceae bacterium
TAACTTTAAAGTGTATAAAAATATTCTTGCGCAAAAAGAAAAATTTAAAGGAGCAGTAACTTTAAAGCCTGATCAAGTGTCTTTACAACCTTTCATGGAACTTGCAAGTTTAATTACAAGTGGAGCCTCAGCTCAGGAAAAAAATGATTTGATTGGCGGGTATTATACTTGACCTGAATTAGATTATGGTTATGATTTTGAAATTATTTCTGTACGGAGAGAAACCGGAGAAGTTTTACGTATTAAAATTAAAATTACAGAAACTTGAATGGCAACAAATCCTAATACTACGGAATTTGAATTTGTTATTACAGGATTTAGAACTCCTGAAACACTTCAACAACAAATTGATAAATTTAAAAATGGATATTTCGAGAATAAATTAGTGGATAAATCAATAAATGATGCAAAAAATGAAATTTTATCAAGCTCAGATAAAATGACAACTATAAGAAAATACATTAATTTACCGGAGCTAGATTACGGATGAACTATTGGATATTTTGGAGGAATAGCTGAGGATGGTATCAATAATCTTTTATTAGAAATAAATATTAAAAATGTAGATGCTTCTGAAACTCGAAACATAAATATAAATATTTTTGGTTTTAAAAATTGATTTAATGGATTTAATATGACATATGATGGATCTACAGATGAAACTTTAAGAAAGTTTTCTGAAGAACTTTCAACTAATGTTTTGTTAAGTAAAATGAATATTTCCGCTACAAATAAAGATGGTTCTACTAGTAATCTAAATAATGAATTTAGAATTGAAGAGTTTAACTCTGAAACTGAAATAACATATGATTATTTAATGGGAACTGCTATTTTTTCAAAAGTTAAACTTTGATTAAATGATACTAGTTATATTATTTTGGAGGATTTACAAATACAATATAGAGGAGATGATTTACTTGATACCAAAACAGGTTTATATTTCAATGTTCATGGTTATATTACTAGACATAATGGTATAGAAGGAGAATTGATAATCCCAAATGAATTGATTCATATAGACGCCGATAATAAAACTCATACAATAACTATAAAACATATATTTAAAGATGCAATTCAATCGTCAGGGATTACAAAAATAACAATGGGTGATTCAATTGAAACAATTGGAAGTAATGCATTTGCTAGAAATACTCTTTTAGTAGAAGTAATTATTGGTAATGGAGTAACTCATATTGGAAACTCTGCTTTTTCTAATGAGTCATCTGGAAAAGGTGGTATGATTGACAAATTAACTTTTGGTAATAATGTCAAAATAATTGGGTCATCAGCCTTTAGCAATAATAAATTAGAAAGTATCATTATTCCTGATTCAGTAACAATGATTTCAGGTAAAGCCTTTTTTCAAAATAGTTTAAGTGGAATAATAAAAATTCCTATGAATGTTGAAACAATTGGAGCTGAAGCATTTTCAAATAATAAATTAACTGGTATAAACATGATTCATAGTCCCATGAAACTTAAAACAATTGAACCTCAAGCATTTGCACATAATGAAATTACTCAAGTTTCTGTGCCGGATTCATTGGAAACTATTGGAGGGTTTGCTTTTTCTGAAAATAAAATTAATAACATTGTTATGGGTATTGGACTAATAAGAATTGACGTGTTCGCATTTTGGGATAATTTACTAGATTATAATACATTCCCTGACTTTTCTAATGTTCCAATTGAAAATAATTTATTTTTAGGAGATAATGTATTCTTTCAAAATTACATCAATGGA
>JAGUQV010000006.1 GCA_030154525.1 Mycoplasmataceae bacterium
TAAAAATTTAACAGCAACGTGATCTGAGGTAGAAGCAACAAGTAGAAAAATTATGATATTGAAATCAAATGATGGTTTTAAATTTGAAGGATTACAAGTTAACGAAACTTTAAAATCAAATGAAATTACAATTATCATTTCCAACATTAGTGCCAAGAAAACTCCAGGGTTAATTAATAATAATGAACTTTCTGGTCCGATATCTATGGCTACAACTCAAAAATTGTTTGACGGAATAAATAGTGAGACATTTGCCTTATTTGCAGCAACATGAAAAACAAATGATCTTAATGGTGATAAAACAATGCTTTTAACAGCAAATGAAGGATTTGTCTTTAATGAATCTTTAAAGTCAATTGAATCATTGCCATTCACTATTGCGCCAATACCTTCTCAAAAAATATTGACAAGAGAAATAGTTCTTGCTAACCTAGAGCCGGGAGGTGCTTGAGATGTTCTTCTAGATGGAATCTTAACGACAGAACATTTGAAGGGTTATACAGAAATTGGAGTAGGAGCTTTTGAAGATATCCAAAAAATTAGACCGCTTCATATTTTTACAGTTGATATTCCAAATACAGTAACTAAGATAGCTAAGGGTGCATTTCAAAATAAAGGTGTTATTCTTACAAATGATATTAGATTTATTACATTTGAAGCAAACAGCACATTAGAAATTATTGAGGAATATGCTTTTAGCAAAAATGCTAACTTAAAAGAAATTATTTTTCCCCCAAGTCTTAAAATAATTAGTAATAGAGTTTTTGAAGGATGTACTATATTAGTTTCAAGTTTTATGCCCGGATCTCAACTAGAATCTATTGGAGATTTAGCATTTCAAGGTAATAACAAATTATCTCTACTAATATTGCCAAATGGTTTAAAAACCATTGGATTTAATGCATTTTTTGGTTGCATCGGTTTAACAGAAATTTTCATTCCCTTAAGTGTAACTACAATAGGAAGCACACCTTTCATGAATACTTTATTCGCATCAATCACTAAAATTTCAATACCCTCAACATTTCAAACAAGAGCTGATAAACTAGGATTAGATAATGATCATTGAGTGATCATTGAGTGAATTTAAATTATGAAAAAAAGTAAGAAAAACAAGCCATTTTTATTTTTAGGTTTTTTTGCTCTGTCAATAACATCTATCCCACTATTGACATTAGCTAGTTGTGGATCGACAACACCTACTGTTGATGAAACAACAAATATTGTGGGAATCAAAGTTAAAAGTGAGCCGGTGATTTCGTTTGAAGAATCAAAAGAGACAAAAATA
>JAGUQV010000093.1 GCA_030154525.1 Mycoplasmataceae bacterium
ATCCAAAATTATATTTTTTCTTAAGTGGGAAGGAAGAGTAAGTTTAATAATTAAACCATCTGCATTAATTGATTCATTTTTTATAATTTTAACTAGTTCTATTTCATTTATTTTTTCATTTAATTTTATGTGATTTGTTGAAATACCAATTGCATTTGCTTTTTTTATTTTAATGTCAATATATTTGTTGCTTTCAAAAATATCTCCAACTTGAATTATGGACATTTTAGGTTTTTCCTTAAGCTTTAATATTTCTGTTTTTAAGGCTTCTAATTTTTGTTTTGCGATAATATTGCCATCTAAAATAATCATTACAATTCACCTATTTTTTTAGTGTATAACTTTAGTTGATTTTGATAATCAAGAAATTTTTTGTTTTCTAAATCGACTTTATTCTTGGGAGCCGAATCAAGAAACTTATCATTAGATAGAATTTGTTTTGATCTCTTAATCTCTTTTTCAAGAATGTTAATCTCTTTTTCTAATCTTAGTTTCTCAATCTCTATTAATTTAGGTGTTAATTTTATATAAATAGTTTGACCGTCTTTTGAATAAGGTGACTGATTATTATGCTCAATTTCTGAATTAGCTATTTTATTAATTAATTTAACACTTGCAAAGTTATCATCATATTTTTCAAAATAATAATATACTTTTTCTTTTGCACTAATATTAAATTCTGCTCTAAATTCTCTAATTAAACTAATAATCAAAACTACTCTATCAATGTATTTCATATTATAATTTTTTGTTGTTGTGATTAAATTTTCTAATAGTTCTCTTTTGGTTAATATTTTGAATAAATGATCTGTTACAAAAGGAAGAAAAGGGTGTAATAAAATTAATAATTTTGAGAGTATTTCAACTGCCACTTTTTTGTTTGGAGTTATTTTTAAAAATTCAATATATCAACTTGAAAAATCATTGTAAATAAAATTATTTAAAATTTTTCCAATTAAAGAAAAATCATATTTATTCATAAGCTTGTCAATTTCTTTTTCTAATGTGTGAAACTTAGAAAGAATTCATTTATCAGTATCTTCAAGAGAGTCTTTATTTTCTTCTTCCATTGACATAATAAATCTTGTTATGTTTCACAACTTATTATTTAACGATCATGCTGATTCTATTTTTTTTCTATTATAATTAATATCTTGTCCTGGAGTTGAGTTAGTCAGTAAGAATCATCTTAGAGAATCTGATCCGAATTCTTCTATAACATCAATAGGATTTATTCCATTACCTAAAGATTTTGACATTTTTTTGCCACTTTCATCTCTTATCAATCCATGTATTAGTAAATCCTTAAAAGGAATATTATTCATAAATTCGATTGATTGAAAGTACATCCTTGCAACTCAAAAGAAAATTATATCATAACCGGTTACAAGCAATGAGGTTGGGAAATATCTTTTGACATTTTCTTCATTATTTGGTCAACCCAAGAATGAAAAAGGACATAATGCAGATGAAAATCAAGTATCTAAAACATCCTCGTCTCTCTGCCAGTCTTTTCCAGGACTTTTTAGTTGAACTTTTATTTCCTCTCCCTTGTATCAAGCAGGTATTTGGTGTCCTCATCAAAGTTGTCTACTAATTGTTCAGTCATAAACTTCTTCCATTCACAATTTTAGTATTTTTTCAAATCTAATTGGGTAAATATTAACTTTTTCTTTTGAACTCATTTTATTTAAAAGATTCTTACTTAATACATCCATCTTCACAAATCATTGTGGCATTACTAATATTTCAATTACTTCATTTGATCTTTCAGATATTGAAATATTGTTTTCTATATCAATTACTTTAATTAGTAATTTATTATTATTTAATTTTTCTTCAATTTTAATTCTTGCTTCAGAACGAGTCATTCCACAAAATTCCATAGCCAATTGATTCATTAGTCCATCTTTATTAATACATTCATTAATTTTTAAATTGTTTTTTTGGATAATTTCAACATCAGCTATTGCATGAGCGGAAACCTTCATAAATCCTGAGCCAAATTTAGGATCAATATACTCATCAGTTATTATAGGAAGTAATTCCTGAGTCAAAGGATTAAAAACTTTCTGATTTTTAAATGATAATTTAATTTTATCTTTTGGATGGAAGGCTATTGCCACATCACTAAAAATTGTTTCTATTCTTGTTGTAGCTATTTCTATAAAATCTATTTTATTTTCCATATAATATTTTACATAATACATTTTGGATTTTGATGGGGTTGAAATTACTTCAATGGTCGAAAGGGCTGTTTGTAATTTTGGATCTCAATTAATAGCTTTAATTCCTCGATAAATATAATTCTTATTATACAAATCAATAAAAACTTTATTGACAGCATTGTTGGATTCGACATCTAATGTAAATCTTTCACTATCATAATCTAGAGCAAGACCTAGCTTTGATCATTGATTTTTAATAATATTTGAATATTCATTTTTTCAAGCCATAGATTCATTAATAAATTTCTCTCTACCCAACATCTCTTTAGTGATTGAATTTTTACGCAAGTGTTCCTCAACTTTTGCTTGAGTTGCAATCCCTGCATGATCCATACTTGGTAAAAATAAAACATCAAAATTTTTCAACTTCTTATATCTTATAACTGCATCTTGAATGAAACCATCTCATGCATGCCCTAAATGCAACTGACCTGTGACATTTGGAGGTGGTAGTATAACAGAAAAAGGAATTTTATTTTTATCGTGTGTTGAAAAGTATTTTTTATCAATTCATTTTTTATTTTTATTCTTTTCAACTAATTGATGATTATATATTTTTTCCATAAATTCCATTTCTTATTCTTTTAATTATAACCATAGTTTGACTGTTTCTATGAAACAAACATTATAAGTGATGGTATAGAAATCATTAATAATAATACTCCATAACTAATTAAGAAAATAGAGATAAATATCAAATCTCCATTTTTTTTTGGAGTATGAGAATCATCTTTCAAGTCAACATTAAAAATTTTTAATTTAATTTCTTCTTGTGGAGTAAGTTTTTGTTTTTTGCTATCACTGTATTCTTTAAACTTAAATAATGAAAGGGTTTTCCTAATAAAACTTTTTTCATTTATAGTGAAAATCAAAATAAGTATCGGACAGCCAATGTAAAATATTGAAACAATTGATGTTACATCATATCATTCTCTTTTAGTTCCAAATGAAATGCCAAGTATAATAGCAATTGAAGCAAAAACAAAAAAACTAACAAAAAATATGTTATTCATATTTATTTTTGATTTAATTATTGATTTAATATTTTTTTTAGACATCAATAATTGTTGTTTCCTCAATTGTATGATCATCTTTTCACACCGATGAATTACTATCACTAATTTCATAATTACTTTTCCTTAATGATAATTCTTCATTTGTTTCAGTATGGGTTCATCTTTTGTATTGAGTTTCTGTTGAGTAAATATAGTGATCGCCTCCAACGCTATGCATTTTTACAGTTTTTTTACTCTTATTTTGCTCATCTAAATAGCTCAAATCAAAAGAAGATGATTCAAATGGTTTATTCGCATTAGAAATCTTAGGTATAGAATTAAACAAATTAATTGTATATGGATGAATTGGATTTTTGTAGACTTCTGATGTCTTCCCAGATTCAACTATTTTACCCAAGTGCATAATATTAATTGTGTCTGCAATGTATTCAACCATTGATAAATCATGAGCAATGAATATTAATGCTACATTTTTCACTTTACAAAGATCTTTCAATAAATTTACAACTTGTGCTTGTATCGATATATCTAGTGATGCTATAGGTTCATCGGCAATAATTAATTTTGGTTCTGAAATAAGCGCTCTAGCAATAACGATTCTTTGTCTTTGCCCTCCTGAAAACTCATGAGGATATCTTCAAGCAAATTGTCTCAATAAACCGACTTCTTCTAAAGCAAAATATATTTTTTCTTTTAGTAATATTTTTTTAACAAAATTCTTTGACAATTTATTTCTAATAACACCAACTAAGTGCTTCATTTTTGTAAAATCCGATTTTAAATTTATTACTTCTATTTCAAATGATTTTAAAGATTCTTTCTTTTGATGCACTTTATTATCATAGAAATTTACTAATTGATTTATTTTTTCCTTAGATCACATTTTAGAAACACCAAAAAGTTTTAGTTCTAAAATAAATTTTTTATGAAGTAAGTCAAATTCATTATTTAATATTTTTATATTTGTTTTGTATTTTATATTTAAATTGATTTCTTTATCAATATCTTCTTTCAACAAAACCATTTCCTGATCAAATTCTCTTAAATAATTTTTTAAATTTCAATTAACTTCATCTACAGTGTTTTGGTACTCTTTCTCGGCAGATAAAATATCCAAATTTGATTTATGGGGATCAGCTTTTATTTTTAATATTTTGGTTTTTTCATCTAAAGAATATTTTTGTTGTAATTTTGAATAATAAATTGATTTTTTATTACTCATAGAAATATTTATGAATATATTTACTCCAAAATTAAATTCATTGTTAATTATTTTCTTTATTTTAGAAATATAATTTTTATCATCAACATTGATATGATTTAAAAAAGATAACATATTATTAATGCTTTCATTTAAAGAACTAATTAATTTTTCAATATCTTTTAGACTTAAAAAATGCAATTTACTAATGTTTTTTGACAAAACTTTATAAGCTTTTTTATAAACTAGTGCTTGTTTTTTCAATCTATTATATTCTACATAATCGGTTGTTTGGTGTAAGCTTTCTTCTAATAATGAGTATGTATTAACATACTCCAACAAATAAGATAATAACATATTAGAAATATTTGTTATATCCTCAGTTATCAATCTGTTTTCTACAACCATTCGTTCTTTTAAATCTTTTCTCTCTTTGCTGGTTAAATAGCTCTTTAGAGATTGTGTAGAAAGTTCTAATGTTAAATTCAATTTTTCTTTTGAGGTTTTCATTTTATTTTCATCATCAATTAGTTCATTATTTCTATATTTGTGTTGATACAAATAATATTCATTTAGCAAACTAGCATTATTATCAAATAATTGTTTAACATAGTAAGATTCTTTTGATTGTCTAGAATCTAAAAAGCTAAAATAAGAATTAAAAAGATTATCAATTTTATTATTATTAAAATCAAATATTATGTTTTTCATTTCCTTCATTCACTCATCAATAAAAGATTTCGATTCTTTATTAAGCGACCTAATGTTTGAGTATTCTATTTTCTCTACTTTTTTAATGAAAGAAAATTTAAAATTGTCAATTATATAATCTCAATCTTTGAATATATCTTGATATTCATTTTTCATGATTTTATTAACAATTAATGGTTCTTTTAAAATTGAATAAATGTTTTGTTGACCATCCAAAGAAGCATGCGGGTCTTGGAAAATCATTTGCATATTTTTATGCAAAAATAAGTTGGTTTTCTTTGATATTTTTTTTCCTGAAATGATTTGATTGTCAAGAGAAATATAACCTGAAAAATCATTATATAATCTTATTAATAATCTTCCAACAGTTGTTTTTCCAGATCCTGATTCACCAATTAAACCCATTATTTCTCCTGGTTTAATATTGAAACTTATTTTATCAATTGCTTTAACCACTCCATGTTTGGTGTGGAAAGTTTTCTTTAGTCCTCTTACAACTAATAGTGGTTCATTATTTTTAATCATTAAACACCTTCTTAAAATAGTCTACCCTTGTTTTTAGTTGTGGAGTCATTTCAACTTTCGGAGATCTCTTATCAAGTAATCAAGTTGCAGCAAAGTGAGTTTTAGTGATTTGGAATAATGGTGGTTCCTTCTTAAAATCGACTTCTAATGCAAATTTATTTCTTGGAGCAAATGGGTCTCCAGATGGTAAATTAGCCATGTCAGGTGGAGTTCCTGGAATATTAAATAATTTTTCATCTTTATCTTCTGGAATAGAAGAAATTAAAGCTCAAGTATATGGATGTGCTGGTCTTGTAAAAATATCTTGTTTTGTTCCAGCCTCAATAATTTTTCCGGCATACATAACATAAATATAGTCACAAAATTTAGCAATAACTGAAATATTATGTGAAATAAATATAATTGAAATGTTAAATTCTGTTCTTATTTCTTCAAACAAAGATAATACAGATGCCTGGACAGTTGGGTCCAATGCTGTTGTAGGTTCATCTGCAATGATCAATTCAGGTTTAGCAGCAACGATCATAGCTATCACAACTCTTTGTTTCATTCCACCACTAAAAGTGTGAGGGTATGAATTAAATTTTAATTTTGCATCTCTAATTCCAAATGATTCCAATAAATTAATTAAATAATTAATTTTTTCATCCTTTGTTTGGAATTCTGTACTATCCTTAAGAACATCTAATAGTTGCTTACCAATTGTTCTTGTGGGATTTAAAGAAGTCAAAGGATCTTGAGGAATATAACCAATTTTTTTTCCTCTAATTTGAGATCATTCCTTCTCTCTTAAATTTTTAAGGGAAATATCTCCGATCATCATTTCATCAGATTCAGTAATAGCAAAGTCATTAATATTCATAAGAGCTTTTGATGTTACTGATTTACCAGAACCAGATTCTCCTACTAATCCAATAATTTGACCTTTTAAAATTTTTAAATCAATTCCCCTAACAATTCTAATTGTTTTTTTTCTATTCACTTTGAAAGTAACATTTAAATTTTTCACATTTAGTAAAACATTTTTTTTCTCACCTTTAGACACATTAGCTTTTGTTGTTTTTGTAGTTCTTGTTCTTTTTATTTTTGGTTCTAACTTTATTTCTGGTTGATCAACAATTATAATTTCATTTCTATCATTGCTAGATAAGTTTTGAACACCTTGATTATCAATAATAATTGGTTTGTCTGTTTGTATTACTTGTTTTGCGTCATTATTTACATTAACATCATCAACAATAATTGGTTTAACTTCTACTAAATCTTTTTCATTTGACAGTTTATCTTTTTGAATATTTTCAATATTAATATTCTCAAACAATTGAGTATCGTTTGTTTGCTCAACTTCTTTAGTTGATTTTAATTTTAATTCTGTTTCCAAATTATTTTTAATTAGCTCATTTTCTGGTTCTAATTTAGATTGAGCTATTATTGGTTCTATTTTGGGTTTTTCATCATTTTTATTCATGTTCTATTTACCTCCTATTTTAGGATCTAATGCATCATGCAATCCATTGGCAATAAATTGAGTTGATAATGAAGTTAGCAACAATATTACTGATGGAAGTAATAAAATTCAAATATTGTTTTCCACCTGACTTCTAGCTTCATTTAAAATTGTTCCTAAATTTGGTTCGCCACCATAAGGGATAAATCCTAAAAATGCTAGAGATGATACAAAGAAAATAACTATTACTATTCTTCAAACAAATGAAGTTGCTAATTTACCGATTATTGCTGGTAATGCATGAATAAAAATTTGTCTATTTGTTGAAGCTCCTATTGATTTTGAAGCTAAAATATATTCTTGATCCTTAATTGTAATCATTCATAATCTAGTTTGATAAACAGGAGCAGTTCAACCTATTAATATTAGTGATAAGAATAATGTCCCAAAATTTAAATCATTAAATAAAGAGATAAGTAGTAAAAATCAAATAATACTTGGAACATTTTTTACAATATCAATTAATCTAGTAAAAACATTATCAATTCATGTACCTGCATGGAAACCAATATATGATCCAATTAAAATTCCAATTGTTGTTTCTGTTAGGGCTACTAATATAGATAGCAATAAAGAGTCCCTGGTTGCAGCTCATGTTCTTGTTCAAATGTCAAAACCTTCTTGAGTTGTTCCTAAGATTGTTGTAAAATCAAATGTTTTATCAGATAACTCGCCTAGAGTTTTATTTATTAAAGTATATTTATCATAAGTAACTAATCAATCACCACCTGGAGTTAATTCTCTAGTTGTGACTGCATCATTGCCCAAAACCTTTATAATATTTTCCAATTGAGAGACAGTTAATATTTCTGTGACTATTGGGGCATATGAAGGTGGTAAATTAGAAATAAATTCTGGAGTTAAATTTAATATAGGTTTGTTTGAACCGAACTGTGAGGCTAAGGGGGCAATTATAGAAATTAATAATATTGTCAAAAATACAACAAGTGAAATTGATGCAAAATAGTTTTTAAAAAATCTAGTTGCCACATCTGCACTCATTCTTTTTTGTTTACCACTAAGCGAACTTATTCCAGAAGATCTCTCTAACTCAACAAAACGAAATAAATTATTCTTTAAAGATGAATCCAAATTTTGTTTAGAATATTCTGTCTCTACATTTACATATGCAATTTTAGAATCGCTTTCATCTAGAAATTCTTTATATTTATCATCATTAATCATTATTCACCTCACTTATATAATTTTCAACCTCTAAGAATAATTCCTTGGTATCCTTTGTTGAAGAACTTGACTTAATTCCATCCTCTTTATCCTTCATGGCTTGTTTGTAATTTTGCTTCACTTTTAACATATTCACAAAATTATTAATGTAATTTATTTTACCTTTTTCTAAGAATATAATTCTTGGGTCAATAAATAAATATGAGATATCTAATATTATTTGAATAGCAAGTGATATTGTAGTATAAAAAATTATAGAAAACATTACAATATTTATTTCACCACTTGGAAATGCCTGAATAATCACATTTGATGAACCAGGAACATTGAAAAATTGTTCAACAATCACATTACCTGCTAATAAAATAACAAAAGAAGGTAACATAAAAGTTATTATTGGTATTGAAATATTTCTAAGAATATGTTTTAAAAAAATATCAGTTTTCGAAAGACCTTTTCCTTTTGCAATCAAAACTTGATTTGAAGTCAAAATTGAAACAAGTTGATTTCTTACTAAAATAGTATATGATGCCAAAGAAGCTAAAGTGACTGTCAATATCGGAAGCATTAATGACTTTAAAGATAATAATCAACCAACATCACTTGGTAATTTAAAATCAAATAAAATTAATCCATTTGAATTCACAGCTATTAAAATCATTATTGGAGCAATAACAAATGAAGGTAAGCCAATGAATGTCACTACAAAAACATTAATTATTGCTTCAATTCAAGTTCCTCTTTTATAACCTGCCAATATACCTAAACTAATTCCTATTAAAGAAGAAAATATTAATGATGGAACAGTTATAAGTAAAGTTCACCTCAAAGGTAAAAAGAAGAATTCAGGTATTGATGTTGCTTCACCACCTTTTGGAACATATATTTTCCCAAACGTTCCATTAAATATATCTGAAACATAATTTCCAAATCTTATTAATACTGGATCATATAGTCCTGCTTTTTGGGCGTTTTCCACAGCAGTTTCTGGATTTACTGAGAATGGATTCTTAGAAAAAGAAGCAACTAAAAAATAAACCAAAGTTACTAAAACTATTAATGTTAGTATTGCTAATGAAACTCTTTTTAAAATATATTTAAACATTTTTATCCCCTATCCTTATATCTCTTAAATATAAAACTCCTGAATGAGTTGTTGGATATAAATATTCTGGCAACACCAAAGCTAATGATGTTGAGTTAGGATTGTTAATAGAAATATCTGTTTCCATTGAAAATCCTGAAATTATATTCAATTCAAGAATTAATTTGGTAATTTGATCATTATCTAATTCATCTTGATAAAATAGAAAGAATTTAGATAATTCAGTACCAATATTGTAATTGTATTTAGCAAAAAATACATCAAGATCATTATTATTAGCATTTGTCAATAAATGTCAATCTTCAACCTTTAATCCTACTGGTAATGAAGGGTTTAATTTGATTTTAATTTGATCTGACATTTTTGCAAATTCAGGACTTTGCCCTCTAATTTTAGTATTTGCTACATTAGAATAATGAGAGAAAGCACCCAACAAAGAAATACCTTTTGCATGTGAAATTCCATCTATAAAACTTCCAATACCTTCATAATCATATCCTCATCCACTAAAATCACTCACACCTCTATTATCATTAATAGCTGCAATCATTTCTTCAGCTGAATTAGGAACGAAAATTTTTGGTTGTAATCTATTATCTATTGATTTTATCGTATCAACAACTGATTGTAAATTGATAATTTTAATAGTACTTGCAGCTGCATCATTATATGGATATGAAATATTCCAAACTAATGGATTTTTTTGGGTAATTTTATTCTTATCCAACAACTCCTTAATAAGTGTTTGAACTCTTTCAAATTGAGGAGATTTATACTGTAAGTTATTATTTGAAAGATTGTCATCAAAATGTTTTTTCATAGATTGCTCAGTAATTTCAACCTTTTTGTCACCATCAAAAAATCCAATAGTATTTATATTTTCTTGTTCAATTGGAGAAGATGAACCAACAACATTATTGTATGTAGCGTTTGGAGCAGTGTGGTTTAGTCAAAGTTTCTTTAAACCTTTTGTTGAACTATTAATGAAAGTATATCAATTTACAGAAGCATTTAATAATGTCCTAAATTCAAAACCATCTCCGACAAAAAAAGATTCGGAAGTTGTTGCATTACCACTTTTCAGTTCTTCAGTTGTTGATCCATAGACAAGTTTTGCATATTCATCATTAAAAAAGTAGGTTTGATCGCCCTGCAAAGATCTTGGATCAGTTGCAAGCAATGTTCTTTGTACTAATTGAGTTTTACTTAATTGCTTAACTTGCAAAAGACCTTTGCTAGATGCAAAATTAGGATCACCATTATTGCCAAAAATTTTTATTTTTTGCTGTTGTGTTAAAAGAGAGTAATCCATCTCAGAAATTGTTCCTTCAAAAAAATTATTAAATAATTGATCTTTAAAAGTTGTTGAAGTAGAAAATTCAAATATTATTTTTTTCAATGAATCTTCTTTTTCGATGAAATTCTTATCTGCAAAAAAATTGTTTTTTACAAAAATAATTCTGTTGTCTTTACCTTCAATCGGAACATAAGCAGAAGCAAATAAATTATCTACTCTTTGCTGACCATATAAATATATTCCAAATTTCTCAGCAATTCCATTTATTTTTTCTAATGATTTTGTTCCAACATTTGTAGTGGTAGAATCAGTTTGTGTTGTTGTTTCATATTCTTTATTTTTATTCTTAGCAACTAATTCATCAATAAATTCAGAAGGAGCAGCAGCTAAAAGATTTGAGTCAATAAATGTTTTCAATAAAAAAGATGCAAAATTAGGATTACTTTCATTCGCAATAGAGTGAACTGTAAATGCTTTTTTATTAGTAATAATTCCATCACTATCAGCAAACTCAATATCCTGAATTGTTTTTTCAGAATCTTGCAAAGCAATTGAGTCCATCCCAAACAAACCTAGAAGATATTCATTTGGATATTTATCTTCATTGCCAAATCTTGTGATTGTTGAACTAATATTTGCAAAGTAAGAATCTAATCCTTTCGAACCGCCGTTTGAACGTCTAAAGTTAGTGTCAAATAATTTTGTTCTCATAAAAGAATAATAGAAATCATTAACGTTTATTTTATATTTGGTTTTATTTCCATTATGATCCACTCAAAAAACATCTTCTTTTACTGTAAATGAAAGTGATTTTAAAGAATAATCTCCAGTTTTAGATGGAACCAAAACCCCATCAATTAAATCTGCAGTTCCTAATAATAAACTATCAAAATTATCACTATTTATTGATTTTGGATTATTAGATTTTAAATCTGCAGTCTCTGGCTTATTAATCAATTTCTCAGAAAGATTTATC
>JAGUQV010000012.1 GCA_030154525.1 Mycoplasmataceae bacterium
AAACAAAAGAAATATACAAAAATTAAATATTTGGGATTACAAATCTTATATTTTCTTTATAATTTTTATAGTAATTAATGGATTAACCAAAAACACACAACAAGTTTTTAAGATTGGTAATTAATTTGGTAACTTTATAAATAAAATATTTTTTAATATTCCCATATAAATTTGGTATAATTAAATTAGCTTATTTAGGAAATCTAAATGGGTTTGAAAGTTGAAAGACCTATAAAACATCTTTACAATATCATAAGATATTATTCAATCTGATAATAAAATAAAAAATTTAGGCGCTTAAATTAAACCACTTCAAGTTAAATTGAGGTGGTTTTTATAATTTCAAAGACTTAAAAATAAACTAAAATATTAAAAAAAGTTTTGATATTTATATATAGCATTAAGAGTAATTTTAGTATTTATGTAATTTACAAACTTGGTAAAATGGACAGCACACAATATTCAATAATAAATTTCAAAAAAATAATATACAATTTAATATGATTAACAAAATATAAAAGAGGCATTATGAATAAAGATCAATTGGAAGATTATTTACACAATAAGTTTAATTTAGTTTTAAGTAATGAAAATAAAAAGGACATTTATTTGAAAAATGTTAATACTTTAGGTTTTTATGAAGGAAGCCCAGAGGCGTTAGCTTTTGTTAAAGTGGCTACTTTCATAACTCAAAACGAACAAAAAAATAATTTATTTTTCATTCTTTATGATGGAAAATATGGGATGAGATATAAAGCATCAAATAAAAATATTGTTTTTTATAATGAAAATAATTCTAAGAGAATTAATAAATTCTCATTTCCATTTTTATACTATATCAAAAGCTCACTAACTAAATCAAATAATTTTGTGGTTTTTTATACAAATGGTAATGTTGATGTTGACATTAAGCACGGAATGAAAAATCATATATTGATTGTTAACGAGAATACAATGAGTGAAGCACTAGAAAAATTCTTTGACATAAAGGCAAAATAAATAATTTGTTTTATCATCTTTTTAGTGTCAGCCAAAAGTCTAAAATGCTATAAATATTTTATTAAATAATTAGAAAGGAATATTAGAACTTATGAAGAAATTTAAAAAAGATTTTATTTTCTCAACTTCAACGTGTTCATATCAAATTGAAGGTGGAAGATTAGAAGGTGGAAGAACTCACTCTAATTGGGATAAATTTACAATAGATAATTTTCATATACCCCCTGAAGGTTCAACTGAAAGAGAAATAAATTCAATTTCAGTTGCGGCAAATTATTATGAAAAATATCAGTTAGATGCTGATATTATGAAAGAAATGGGAGTGAATGGATTTGCATACAATCTAGATTGAGCTAGAATATTTCCTAATGATTCTGGTATTGCAAATGAAGAAGGTCTTGACTTTTATGAAAATGCCTTTAAATCACTTATAAATAATGGAATCAAACCAATTCCAATTTTATATCACTGAGACACACCTCTTTGACTAGAAGAAAAAGGTGGTACTTCATCTCGTGTATTTTTAGAGGCATTTAGAGATTTGGCAAAAGTGCTATTTAAAAGATTAGGAAAATATACTGACATTTGATTTGTTAGTGATGAAAATTCATCATATACTGTACAAGGATATTTAGATGATTATTGTCCACCTGGAAAAAAAGATGAAAAAGAATTTTGGAAGGCAATTTATTATCTTTCAATTTCTGGCGCTATTGCAAAGGAAGAATTTGATAAAGCAATAAAACTCAATTACATTCAGGAGAACTCACTATTAGGTATTGATCATGATTGAAATCCGCCTGTACCTTATGATAAAGATGATAAAGATGATATTGAAGCTTGCGAAAAATTCAATGAATATAATTTAGATTTATTCTTGGATCCTAATTTATTGGGAACTTTCCCGGATTGTTTCTGAAATGCAATTAAAAAATTAGATTTAGATGAAATTATTATTGAAAATGATATTGAAATACTAAAAAATAATAAATTAGATTTAATTGGTTGAAATTATTACCGTCCTGCCATAATTGCCCATCCCAAAAGATTGAATGAACAAATTCAATGACAAAATAAACCTTCAACTTTTATCGGAAATGAATTTGTTATTGTCTTCCCCAAAAATTATCGTTACACAAAATGGAACTGGTTGATTATGCCTGAACACCTTTCAATTGGTGCACATGTTTTATGAAATAAATATGATAAACCACTTATGATTTTAGAAAATGGACTAGGTTATTTCGATAAAAAGGAAGATGGAATTGTAGCTGATGATTATCGAATAGAATATTTAAGTGAACATCTTAGAGAAGTTCAAAAAGCAATAAGTGAAGGAGTTAATTTTATTGGTTATTCTGCTTGAACATATTGTGATATCTTTTCTCCCTCTGGTGGATACAGAAAAAAATATGGATTTGTAGGAGTAGATTTTGAAAATTCTAATCTCGGAAGATATCCTAAATCATCGATGTATTGATACAAGGATGTTATCAAAAATTTGACTACTACTAACTTAGAACATATTGATTACAAAAAATTTTCAAATGATGCAAAATTGAGTCTTAAAAGCAGAAAAGATTTATGAAATAAATAAAATTAATTCAAATTAATTAATTTTTTATTTTCAACAATTTTTTTGTATTGTTTGTCATTATAATCAAAGACAAATATTAGTTTTTTGTCTTTTGAAGCAATATTAAGATTGGATATTTTTTGAAATTTATCCTTTTCAAATCCTTTTAAAATAGAAACTGCTCTATTCCACTTCAAAAGACTAATCATTGTTTTATAATTTGTAAAAACACTTCTATACAATGACATATGATTTTCGATCATATTAGGTTTATCTAAACTACTTGATGAAAATTTTTTCATAAGCATTTTCTTTAATTCTTCTTCATTAATAATTTCTATTCTGTCTATTAATCCAAAAAAAGTTAAGCTATCTAGATTGGGTATTAAGAAATCTCGTTTTAACAAAATTCTAATTTCTCCTCTTATTCTTAATTTAAAAATTGTATTAAATATTAAATATGTCACTGTTAAAGTTGAGGAAAAAATAATAAATAACGCAACAATATTTGCCAGTACATTTGTTCAAAGAATACCGGCAAAATGAGATTCGCTATTTTCATCAAATCTTAAAATTATTTCATTTAATATATAATATTCTTTAGATTTATCCATAAAATTAAATGATTTTAACTAATTCTTCTTTATTCTTTCAAGATAATTTATTTGTTCTAAATACATGAATTATTTCTATTTTTTCATTTGATTTATCTACATTTCTTCTTCTTCAACCAATCACAAATTTTTCGATATCATCAATTGTATGATCCTCAGTAATAATTTGCTTATTTGAACTTAGCACCGCTTTATATTGAAACATAATTTCTCCTTTAAAATAATATTTAAATATTATAACTTAATTTTTAAGATATTTGATTATATAAATTATTTGTATAAAGTTATCAAATTAATTACCAATCTTAAAAAGTTGTTGTGTGTTTTTGATTAATTCTTTAATTACTATAAAATTATAAAGAAAATATCATATTCATAATCTTGAATATTTAGTTTATAAATTATTTTGTCATCTCATGATAAACATCAATTCACTTCTTTTCAAACGTTTCAAACAAAAGGTTTTCAATGGCAAACTTATAGCAATTATCTGATAATTCTTTTAATTTTTCCATTGGTAATTCATTGATTTCATCAATAATTTTCGCATATTCCCTTATAGAGCTTTTATTCTTCAATAAGAATCCATTTTTATTATTGTCAACCAGGAATTTTGCTGAATGATGTGAATCTCTAATTATTATTGGTGTTAACGAACAAATCGATTCAACCATTGATGTTGAGAGTCCCTCATAATCGCTGAAAAGAAGTGAAAATTTTGAATGACTATTTGTTGATAAAACATCTTTGTGTTCTATCTTTCCATGATAATTTATATTTGGATTATTAGACAGTTTGCTAGCATAAGTTCCAAAACCATAGGCATCCAATTTTGTATTTGTTCTTCTAAAAATTTTATCAACATCATTCATTCTTTTTTGCTCTTTAGTAATTCTCCCAATATAATTAATATCATTGTAAAATTCATTTGTTTTATAGACATTTTCTTTTATTTTTTTATTTTTTTCAATTGTTTTCCTTGTTAGGTTGCTATTAATGATAGTAAAATATTTTGAATGATCTTTAAATTTATATTTATCTTCAATATATTTTTTATTTTTTTCATCATAAAAAACTATATTCTTGGCCATTTTAAAACAATTTTTAAAGCCAGCAGCTCTAATTAAAAAGAAAGCTATTGGTGTGAGTATTCCGTACCTTTTCATCTCAAAAAAATCAATATTTTGATGTTGAATATATAAGTATTTATCACTATTAAGAAGTTTTTTTGATCTTACCAATAATAATGAAGCATCAATTATTAAATCGTAATCTTTAATCAATTTATCAAGTTGTCTTCTAGAACGATAAACAACATTATAAATATTTTTAATTAGTCATTTCAATTTCGAACCATTACAATCATTAAATGTCTTATTTGGAGAAATTATTCTCACTTTTTTTTCTTTATTATTATCTTTATTACTAATATTAATTTCAAAACTATATTCGTCAATAGAACAGCCTTGTTTTTTTAAAATTGAAATAATTCTAGAAGTATACATATCGGCACCAGAAGTAAACGTGTGATTATTTCCACTAATAATTAGTATTTTTTTCATAGTTCAACCTTAAATTATTTTAATTATGTTTGTTAATTATATAATAATTTATTCAAAAAAAATATACCCAACTTGATTAATCAAAAAAAACATTAAATTTATCAAGCTCATTTATTTAAATTAAAAACTTTATTTTAAGTATTTAAGTTAGAATTATATATTATGTACTATTTAGAAATTCAAAAAATAATTAAAAAATATTCATCAATAATTATTTTTCATCACGTTAATCCTGATGGTGATTGTTTAGGAACACAATTTGGACTAAAAGAATTAATACAAGATAATTTTCCTGATAAAAAAGTTTATGTTATTGGGGATTCAAATAATATTTTATCTTTTCTTGATTTTGAACATGATTTGGTTCCAAATGAAAACATTTTGAGAGAATCATTAGGAATTGTTGTGGATGCAAATTTTACAAATAGAATCAAAAATTCAGAATTGATAACCCAAAAGAAAATCAAAAATATTATTAGAATAGACCATCATATTGAAGATGATGATTTGGAACCATTGTACTCATGAGTTGATCCCAGTTATTGTGCTTCAGCAGAACAAGTTGCTCAATTGGCCATCAAACTTAAATGAAAAATATCTAAAAAAGCAGCTGCATATATTTATTTAGGTATTTACACAGATTCTGGAAGATTCTTTTATGATAAAACCTCAGCTAGAACATTTAACTTAGTTTCTGAGCTATTAAAAACTAAGTTTGATGTTCAATATATCCATAATAATCTTTCAAAAAGGAATAAAGAAGAAATAATATTTCAGAAAGAAGTTCTGAATAATTATAAAACTGAAGGGAACACAATTTACTATTATTTATCAAACAAGAAATCTAAGAAATTGAATATTTCTGACAATAATAGAAATAGAGTTGATTTTCTTGCCAATATAAGTCCATACACTATTTGAATATTTTTTATTGAGCAAGATAATGGTGAAATTCGTGTAAGGTTAAGATCTAGTATCCATGATATTCATCAGATTGCCATTCAATATGGTGGTGGTGGACATGAGAAAGCATCAGGAGCTACTATAAAAAACAAAAAACAAATTGCAGAAGTAGTAAATAAAGCTAGCATTATTTCTAGTTAATAAATTTATAAAATAGATTATTCAAAATACCTAATTTTAAATAAATGCAAAATAAATGATATAATTTTTACATTATAAATTTAAATAAATAAATTGGAGATAAAAAATGAATGTACAAAAAATAAATAACGGAACAAAGTTGGTTAACGCAAAAAAAATAGTTGCTGATGCATTTAAAAATAAATATGCTGTTCCGCATATAAACATAAATAACTTGGAGTGAACTAAAACTGTTTTATTGACTGCTCAAAGTGAAAATTCTCCAATTATTCTTGGAACATCTGAAGGTGCTGTCAAATATATGGGTGGTTATAATACAGTAGTTGGAATGGTTAATGGTTTAATTTCTGATCTTAAAATTACTGTTCCTGTTGTTTTGCACCTAGATCACGGATCAAAAGAGGGTGCTTTATTAGCCTTGGAAGCTGGATATACTTCAGTTATGTATGATGGATCACATGAAACATTTGAAATTAATTATCAAAATACCAAAGAAGTTGTTGAATTAGCTAAAAAATATAATGCATCTGTTGAAGCTGAAGTTGGTTCAATTGGAGGAGAAGA
This sequence comes from Mycoplasmataceae bacterium, assembly GCA_030154525.1. GTDB lineage: Bacteria > Bacillota_I > Bacilli_A > Mycoplasmatales > Metamycoplasmataceae > UBA710. The sequence goes on from JAGUQV010000012.1 coordinate 6,420, forward strand.
AGATGGAATTGTTGGAGATGGAGAAATAGCTTCTCCTGATGAAGCAATCAAAATGACAAAACTAGGTATTGATTTTCTTGCCGCAGGTATTGGAAACATTCATGGTCCATATCCTACATCTTGGAAATCACTTAACTTTGATGCATTGATTTCTCTATCAAAAGCTTGTGGAATTGGAATGGTACTACATGGTGGATCAGGTATTCCTTCAGACCAAATAAAAAAATCTATTCAAAATGGTATTGCTAAAATCAATATTAATACTGAACTACAAATATCAAATGCACATGCAATTTGAAAATATGTGGAATCTGGAGAAGCAAAAAAGGGGAAAAATTTTGATCCAAGAAAACTATATGCTCCAGGAATTAAAGCAATGGAGCAAACTGTAAGAGAAAAAATTAGTGAATTGGGTTCTTCAAACAAGGGTTAAATTAATGAAAACACATATATATTCTCAAATTTAATTAATATGGGAGTATATATTATTTATAAATAATATAATTTAAAATATGTTGATGGTATTTTGAAAAATAAGAGAATAATAAACAAAGCATTAATTTTTGTTTTGTTATTTTTTACTTTTTCAATTACCTCTTGTAAAGATTATCAAAATAATAAAATTTATATGTCAACAATAATTGACGGAGATACATTTAAAGATAATTTAAACAATACATATAGATTGCTAGGTGTTGATACGCCAGAAAGTTTTGATTATTCAAATAATTTTGAACCCACTTATGGAATTCAAAATTATTATGCCAAACAAGCCACTGACTTGTCAAAGTCACTTATACACAATAAATACGTTAAAGTTGAACCTTATAAATTGGATGTTTATCAGAGGATTGTATCTAAAGTAAGTTTTAATTCTATAGATTTATCAAAATACCTACTCAAGAATGGTCTAGCTAGAATTAAATATATATCACCAAATAAAAAAGATTATTACTATTATCCAGATTTAGATTATTACAATGGGCTTTTAGGAATTGAGCTACATGCTAAGGTTAATAAAGTCGGTATTTGAGGGCTTTCAACTATTAATCAAAAAATGGTATTTCCTAAGTAAATAAGACTTACTAATTCACTTATAAATTTATTTTTTAATATATAATTATTAAAAATACTAAAAATTAAACGAGGGAAAATAAATTATGAAAAAAGATACACACCCAAAATCAGAATTATTAAATATTAAATGTTCAACATGCAATACAAAGCATGAACTGCTTACAACTTCAAATGAAGTTACAATTGATGTATGCTCAGGTTGCCATGCTTTTTATACAGGTGATAATTCAATTGCAAGAGCTGCAGGAAGAGTTGAAAGATTCAATCGTCGTGTTGCTTCTTCGAATAAAAAAGTTTAGTTTTTAATTACTAATATGTAACTCAATAAAAAAGTTATTAATTAAGTTTCCAATCTCATCATTTAAAGAGTAACTTATATTTATTAAGTTGTGATTTATTTTGATGTCTCTCATAAAAGAGACAATAATAATTGTTCCGTGCTCTGTCACAAAATTATTTTTTATTAATTTATTTATTTCTAAGTCAATAGTTGTTGGCCCTGCATAAATAGAAACTTTTTTATCATTGTACTCAATTCTATTTTGTATATTATTAGATGGCTCAATAAATTCCAAAACAGTCATAGATCCATCAACAAATTTTTTTAATTGAGATGTGAATTCGATTATATCCATATCATCGTTGCTTTTACCATATGTAGATTTAAACTTAATTATCATTTTTTAACCTTAATTTAACTTTTAATTCACCAAATAAAAATATTGCTTTAGCTAGCTCTGGTCCGTGATCTAAACCTGTTGTCATTTGTCTAATGGGTATAAATAAATTTTTGCCACTAACATTACACTTCAATTTTGTCTGATCAATTGCTAATTGAATATTATTAATATTAAATTCTACTGAAAGAAAAATTTCTTTAAAAGTTTCAGTCACTTCATTCCTTAAATAATTACCAACTATTTTGTCAACTTCATATATCTTAATGTTATTTTGTAAATCTTCAATATTTTTAGAATTTTCCTTGTAAGTATTCAAGAATATATCTTTCCAATTTTCATCTTGACCTTTAGAAAATAATAACTTATTTTTCATTATTTTATTTGGTTCATTTTTCATATATTTTTTGGCAAATCAATCCATTTTTTGAATATCAAACTTTGAGGGAGATTTGGATAACCTTTTATAATCAAATGATTTTATCAATTCCTCTCTTGACATTAATTCAACTGAATTTTCATGTGTTCATCCAAGCAATGCCAGAAAATTGAAAATTGCTTCTGGACAATAGCCTTGAATTTTATAGTCTTCAATAAATTGATTAAGTGATGTATCTCTCTTTGAAAGTTTTTTACCTTCAGTATTTGTAATTATTGTTAAGTGACCAAATTCTGGTTTTTTTCAATTAAATAATTCATATATTGCTAGCTGTTTAGGAGTGTTCGCTATATGTTCTTCACCTCTAAAAACGTGGCTTATTTCCATTTCATAATCATCGATTACAACAGCAAAATTGTATGTTGGATTCCCATCACTTTTTTTGATAACTCAATCTCCAATTTCATCAGAATTAAAACTAATTTTTCCTCTTACTAAGTCATTTCATATATATTCTTTATTCTTAGGCAACAGTACCCTTACAACAAATTCTCCAGAATCTTCCCTCTTTTTTTGATCACTAGAAGAAAGTTTTAACCAATGTCTATCATACCTAAAAGAAAATTGCCCTTTTTTTTCTTGCTCTTCTTTTTGTAAAAGTAATTCATCAGTAGTATCAAAAGCTTTATATGCCGTTCCATCTTCAAGCATTTTTTGAACATAACTATTATAAATATCAAGTTTTTCGCTTTGACGATAATTACCAAATTTTTTATTTGGTTTTTCTGGAGATTCATCAGGAATTATCCCTAATCAACTTAAATTATCTAATTGTGATTTTTCTCCCCCAGGAACATTTCTTGCAAAATCTGTATCTTCTATTCTAAAAATAAATTTACCATTATTATGTTTTGCAAACAAATAAGAAAACAGTGCTGTTCTAGCGCCACCTATATGTAAATATCCTGTTGGACTTGGAGCATATCTCGTTCTAATTTGTTTTATCATATGTAAATTTTACATTAAAATAAACTTAAAAAATAAATTTAGAAACAATCTTAAATAAACCATAAATAAATAATATTGTATAATAAATAAATAATGGAAAAAGTAATGTATGAATCTCTCATTGAGATTAAAAAAAAATATGATAGTATCGGTGAAGAATTAAAAGAACCTGATGTATTGAGTAATATTAAGAAATACACGTCTCTAAATAAAAATTATAATAATTTAAAAGATATTGTAAATAAATTTAATGAATTCATTTTATGTGAAAATATTATTGTTGATTCTAAATTAATGTTGTCAGAAAATGATGATGAAATAGTTCAAATGGCAAAAACTGAAATAAATGAATCTGAAAAAAAAATGAAAATTTTCACAGAAGAATTGAAGATATTATTATTGCCAGTAGACGAAAATGATAATCGTAATGTTATTGTTGAAATTAGAGGAGCAGCTGGTGGAGATGAAGCAAACATATTTGCAGGAGATTTATTTAAGATATACTCAAAATGAGCTGAACAAAATGCTATGAAAATAAAAATACTTGATTCTTACCCTAGTAATACTGGTGGATTTTCACAAATCATTTTTTCAGTTAATGGAGAGAAAGTTTATTCAAAATTGAAATTTGAGTCTGGTGTTCATAGAGTACAAAGAATTCCACAAACTGAAACACAAGGAAGAGTTCATACTTCCACTGCAACCATTACAGTTATGCCTGAAGTCGATGATGATATTGAAATTGAAATAAATAATTCTGATTTAAAAATAGACACTTACAGGTCTTCTGGTGCAGGTGGTCAATCTGTAAATACAACTGATTCAGCCGTCAGAATAACTCATATCCCAACAGGTGTGGTTGCTAGTTGTCAAGATGGAAAATCACAATTATCTAATAAAGATATGGCTATGCGTGTTTTAAAAACAAGACTATATGATTTAGAACTTCAGAAAAAGAAAGAGGTTGAAGGAGAATTTAGAAAACTTGCTGGTTCTGGTGCTAGAAGTGAAAAAATAAGAACATACAATTATCCTCAAGATAGAGTAACCGATCATAGAATAAATTTCTCTTGTTCACTAAAGGGTATTGTTGATGGAAAATTGACAACCTTAATTAGTGCATTATTAGCTGAAGAACAAGTAGAAAAAATTAAGAATTCAGGCATCTTTTAAATGCCTTCTAAATTTGATTTATTGTTGGAAAAGAAACGATATGGTTTACCTCAAACAATTTCAGTATTTGAAAAAATTAAATTATTTTTTGGAATGCCAGTTCAAAAAATAATTGGGTACATTGAAATGAGTGATGTTAAAATAAGCATCAAAAAAAAAGTATTGATACCTAGATATGAAACTGAAGAATTAGTTCAACATGCAAAAAAATTAATTACTGAAAATAAATATACTAATATATTAGATATGTGTTCTGGAAGTGGTTATATTGGAATTGCCATTAAAAATTGGAATCCAAAATTAAAAGTTGTTTGTGTTGACATTGATAGAAAATCTATTTCTCAATCTAAAATTAATGCCAAAATAAATAAAGTTGAAATAGATATTATTAAATCAAATTTGTTTGATAAAATTCAAGGTAAATTTGATTTAATAATATCTAACCCTCCATACATAAGTAAGAAAAGTAAAAATGAGATTAATAAATCCGTGTTGCTTTTTGAACCTAAAATTGCTCTTTTTGCACCAGATGATGGAATGTTTTTTTATAAAGAAATTGAAAAGAAAGCAGGTAAATATATTAAAAAAAATGGAGCATTATTATTTGAGATAAATCAAATTAATGAAAAATATTTTTTGAATCGTGGTTACAAGAATTATAAAGACATTAATAGAAAGACTAGATTTAGTATTTTGAAGTACTAAAATTTTAAATTTAAACATTATTTTAGAATATAATATTCTATATATTTTAAACTTAAATTAACTAAATTCTATATAATTAATTATAGAAAAATATAAAATATAACAAATTAGGAGTTAACATGAAATTTATAGATAAGAGATCAAAATTGATAGGTACAATTGGACCTTCTTCAGAATCATATGAGGTTTTGAAAGAATTAATAGTAAACGGTATGACAACTATTAGAGCAAACTTTTCTCATGGTGATAGAGAAGAACAATTGGAGAAATTTATTATTGCAAGAAAAATAGAAAAAGAACTTAATATTCCTATTTCAATTTTGTTAGATACTAAAGGTCCTGAAATTAGAGTTGGTAAAATGAAAGACGGAGCACAATTAATAAAAGCTAATACAGAGTTAATTGTCCATACAACTAATGATAATTATACTTCTATGTTGGGTACCTCTTCTGAAATCACTGTTTCATATGAAATGGATAATGATGTTAAAGTAGGGAATAAAGTTTTATTTGATGATGGTAAATTAGTTACTTTTGTTACATCAGTTTCTAAAGGTTCAATTGTTGTTAAAACAATAAATACACATTTGTTAAAAACAAACAAAAGAATTAATCTTCCTGGAATTGAATTTTCACTTCCTTTTCTATCTGAGAGAGATAAGGAAGATATTAGATTTGGAATCAAAAATGGTATTGATTATATAGCTGCATCATTTGTTAATTCTGCTGCAAATGTAAAAGAATTAAGAGCTGTAGCAGAGGCTGTAGACGGAAAACATATTCAAATTATTTCTAAAATTGAATCTGAAGTTGCTATTCAAAGAATTGATGAAATTATTGAAGCATCAGATGGAATAATGATTGCTCGTGGTGATTTAGGTTTAGAAATTCCTTATTACGAAGTGCCATACAACCAAAAGAAAATTATTAGAAAATGTCGTAAATTAGGTAAAACAGTTATTGTCGCTACACAAATGCTAGACTCAATGGAAAAATCTCCTCAACCAACAAGAGCTGAAGTAACTGATGTTTATTGAGCTACTGAATTGGGTGCGGATGCAACTATGTTATCAGGTGAATCAGCATCTGGAGACTTTCCTGTTGAATCAGTACAAGTTATGTCAACCATTAATAAAAGAGCTGAAAAAGAGTTTTATCACAAACTTTACTATCCTGTTCAAATGCAAGAAGCTTTTGATAATTCTTCAAAAGATGAAAGAAATAAAATTGCATTTGAAATTGCTAAAAAAACACAAACAGGTGAATATAAATTTGTTGTTGTTCGTTCTACTTCAGGAGCTCTTCTACAAACCATTGCAAAATATAGACCAAATACTGCCATTATAGGAATTGTTGATGATAGTAAAATGATTGGTAAATTTGGAATTACAAACAGTGTATTTGTTTCTTTAGATTCTATTAAATTATTTAGCGAAATTAAAAAAGATTATTCAAAAGGAAAAGATGCTTTGCTTCCTTTTGGTCCTAAAAAAGGTGATAAATTCCTTGTTGCTGATAAGCACAACATAAAAGAATTTATTTACTAATACACAATTATAAAAATAAGCATTGCTTATTTTTTTTGGGTTATTTTAATATAACGCTTATATATTGTTTTTTTCAAATCATTTAAATATAATTATTCTAATGAAAAATAAACGGTGGAACAAGTGAACAAATTAAAAAGAAAATATTTTATGATTGGAAGTTATATTGTAACATTACCAATATTGTCGTCAGTTGTTATGACATCTTGCGTACCAAGTGCAATTGAAGAAAATTCAAATAATGCTGCATTGCTTTCGAACTTATGAAATAGTGCTAGTGCTGAAAAAGATGCTACTGCGTTAACAACTTTTAATTTGTCAAAAGAAGTTTATAAGCAAATGTCTAATCAATCAATTTTAGAAAAAGACAAGGTTTTTTGGAATAAAATTAATCAATCACTAAAAATTAAAAAACAAAGTGAAGGCAAATCAATTCCAGTTGTCTTCATGGATCTTGATGAAACTGTGTTAAACAACTACGCTTATCAAAATTGATTAGCTGTTTCAAATAAAAATTATAGTTCTGAAACGTGAACTAAATGAGTCAATAGTGAAGAAGGAACTGAAGTTAAAAGTTCAATAAACTTTATAAAAGATGTTTGAACAAATGGAGGAGTGGTTATGTTTAACTCAAATAGAGATATGGCAGATCACAAGGAATCTACAAAGAGAAACTTAGTTAAACTTGGATTACCGATTGAATTAATGCCTGACTGAATTTGATGAATGAAGGGGGTTGATTTATCAACAACAAAACCATGAAATAATATTCTTGAAAAATCTAATATTGAATATAGTTCAAGGAAGGAAGAGAGAATGAATTTAGTTTCTACTAAAAATTTTATCATTGATTCTGTTAATGATGTTTCTTTTAAGGTTGTTATGAAAGTTGGTGATGACTTTGATGACTTTAATGATAATGCAACAAAAAAAATTACAAACTCTGAAAAAATAGAAATATTAGATAAAGAAACAGGTAAATTATTTGGTAATCTAGATTCAAATGTAAAAGGTAAATATTATAATCCGAAAACAAAAATGTGAGAAGACTTGGACTATAGTGAATCTTATGTTCTCATGGGTGGTAATGCATCTTATGGCAATTTTTTGAGTAATATTAAAGACTTCTTTTCCTCACAAGGTGCAAAAAGATTTGAAATAATAAAAGATGCTTTAAAAGATTTCACATGATCTGGACCAAAATAATCGATAATATTTCTAAATATTAAAAATGATTATTTTTTAATATAAAATTAGATAATATGAAATCACAAGATGTTAGAGATAAATGAATAAAATTTTTTGAGTCAAAGGGTCATTTATTTATACCTTCAGAATCATTAATACCACAGAATGATCCATCTCTTTTGTGAATAAATTCTGGAGTAGCTACTCTAAAAGATTATTTTTCAGGTAAGAAAAAACCACCTTCTAAAAGACTAGTAAATTCGCAAAAATCAATTAGAACTAACGATATTGAAAATGTCGGAATAACTGCGAGACATCACACTTTTTTTGAGATGTTGGGAAACTTTTCAATTGGAGATTATTTTAAAAATGAAGCAATTGAATTTGCAAATGAATTTTTAATTGATATTTTAAAATTGGATAAGAATAAAATATATATTACTTATTTTGAAGAAGATATTGAAGTAAAGGAAAAATGAATTTCATTAGGATATTCAGAAGAACAATTAATTCCTGGAAATAGAGATTTAAATTTTTGAGATGTTGGCGCAGGACCATGTGGTCCTAATACTGAAATATTTTATGATCGAGGTGAAAAATATAATTCTGTTGGGCATAGTCTAATAAAGGAAGATATAGAAAACGATCGTTTTATTGAGATTTGAAATATTGTTTTTAGTCAATACAATAATTTAGGAAATAATGAATATGTTGAACTTGCTCAAAAAAATATTGATACTGGCGCGGGTTTTGAGAGAATAGTATCAATCATGCAGGATGTTCCAACTAATTTTGATACTGACTTATTTCAGAAAATTATCAAGGAAGTTGAAAAATACTCTGAATTTAAATACGACATAGAAAATTATTTTAAAAAAGATGCAGAGCAGGGGAAAATAAATAAACATTTCAAAATTATTTCTGATCATATGAGAGCGATTGTGAATGCGATAAATGATGGTGCCAAACCTTCAAACACACAAAGGGGTTATATTATTAGGAGACTAATTAGAAGAGCATATTATTCAGGTATAAAATTAGGTATAAAGGAAAAGACATTTTTAAAAAACTTTGTTAAGATCACAAAAGAAACGTTAATTTTTGATATAGACATTAAAAATGTATCAAAAATAATTGAAATAGAGGAAGAAAACTTTTCTGCAACTATTTTAAATGGAGGGAAAATATTAGAGAAAGAATTAGAAAAAAAATCAACTTTCTTTGATGTAAATGTAGCTTTTAAATTATTTGAAACTTTTGGTTTTCCAATTGAAATGACAAACGATATATTGTTAGAAAATGATGTTAAGTTGGATTTTGAAAAACTAAAGGAATTGAAAGATAATCATTCGAAAATTAGCAAAGGAGATAAAAAATATAATAGTTTTTCAAAAACCATTAATTCATTAACTTTAATTGACAGTCTTATTTGTAAGTTTGTTGGTTATGATAAATTGAAAATTAAATCAAAGCCCATATTATTACTAAATGAATTTGAAAAAATTAAGTCAATTGATGGAGAAGCATATCTTGTTCTTGATAAAACTC
>JAGUQV010000122.1 GCA_030154525.1 Mycoplasmataceae bacterium
TATCAACATAAAAAAGATCCTTTAGTGAAAAGTTATTTCTAAATAAATTAATAGCTCCTTTAACATCATTTTCTTGTGGTGTTTTTTTAAATCCATAAAATCCAGCACCTGAAATCTTAATAAAACTCTCGACTCTATTATTTCCACTACCTTTACCAAATCAGATTTTAAATTCTGGTGTTGATGAATTAAAGGGGCTAGGATAAATATTAATACTCTTGTCATTATTTTCAGGATTATATTTTTTGATGTAAACATCGATCCCATATTTATCACTATAAAATTTCACTTTTTGAGGTATTGAAAAAGAAAAATAGTTATTTATGTAAGCATCATGGACAGTTAGGTCTGAATATTGAGTAATTGGTTCGCCAGAACTATCTAGCAGTTGGAATGACTTATCAAAATCAGATTGTTTAATAAAATCATCATTACCAATATTTTGAATAAAAGTAGAAATGGTAATTGAGTTAGACATTTTTTCGTTATGTAAAATATCCCTATTAACATTAACATAATTAAGTCCAAAACCTAATGCAACACCAGAAATACCAAAAGAAACTACCATTCCTGCAGCTGCCATTAATTTAATTTTTTTATTTTTAGTCTTTTTGATATTCATATAGTTAATTATATAAAAAAAGTTTAATTTTTAAATAATATTATTATTGCCTTAGCTTGCGTTTAAATTCAGCAGAAATTTTTGATTGCAATTCTTTTGTCAGTGGTGATATAGGAAAAATTTGTTTCATATCTAAAGAATAAAAACTCTTGACCACTTCAGGATCATTTTCATCACTAAAGTAATTTTCTAAAATGAACTCATATTCTCCTTTAGAAGTTGGTGTATAATTTACATAATCAAAATTATATATAGAAGGAATTCCTTCTCAATCAATTTTATCTCCATCTACTAATTCTTCTTCAATTTCTAATTTTGTCATAAATTTACCTCTAAAGAATACGTCGTTCATATCAACCAACAATTCTATTTGTTTTTGCTTTGATATCGATGAAGAGATTACAAATCCGTCTATAAATGAAGGTGAGTTTTCTGGCTTTACAAGTTTAATTGTTCCATCTTCAACATTAGTAAAATTATCGCTTGATCAATAAGCATCAAGTGCATCACCATTAAACAAGTAAGAGGCCTCTATAAATGAGTTTGGATCAATAACATTTTGCAACACAACATCTGAATCATCTTCAAATATATTAAATTTACCGTTATTCATTTCATGACCAGTTCCAGTTCTTACAATCTCTGAAAATTGCTCTATCCTTTGCTTATAATTATTTAAATCAATTTTAGTATCAAATTTTCCATTATTAATTTCTGATCCAATCACACTGTTTTCAATTGGCGCATTTGTTCATGAAATACCATTTACTCCGTTCTCTGTAAGTTGCTTTAGGATGTTAATGTGTGAATAATCATTTTTAAAATCAATATTAGAATCATTTATTTTACTAGAGTTATAAACAAATACTTTGTTGTTTAATCATACAGGAATAATAAATTCTCAAAATGAATCATTTTGGCCGTCTCCGTCAATATCTCCGTCAATATATTTATCAAAAAAATCAAGTTGTTTAATTGTTGCATCAGTATAAAAAATTTTGGGATCTTCAATACCAAATGCATTTTTAAAGTCAATTTTTGCAAGTTTTTTGCTATTTATTAAATCAATAATCATGTAATCAGTTGAAATCCCAGCAATGGCTTTATTGTTGTCAATTGCAACATTAAATTCAGAATTATTTTTGTATTCTCTGTATGAATATTTTTTCTCAATTACTGGTATAAATTCAGGATTAATATATGATTGATAATTATATATTTTCGGCTTATAGTTATTTAATCCTTTATAAACTATTAAACCACCAAATAGACCTAAAGACAAAAGTGGTAATAATAGTCATAATATTATTTTTTTTATTTTCATTATTTAACCTTTTTCTTTTTTAAGCTTTTAATGAACAAATAAATATTAATTGAAATTATTGAAATTAATAAAAGGGACCCAATAGCTAGTGCTCATGATTGGAATCTCCCTTGATATAACTCTGTTCCTACGGTGTCAGCATTTGAAGTAATTGAAGTAATTATAAAATCATCAAAACTAAGCACCATAGAAACTATTAAAGTTAATGAAATTGAGGGAAGCATATAAATAAAATATGTCTTAAATCATGTTTTTATTTTTGGATAACCTAAATCATAACTTGCTTCTAAAATTGATTTATTAAATTTTTCACTCCTTGGATACATTATCAAAATTCCATACGGTAGAATCATTACAACATGACCAATGACCGCTCTGAAGAAACCTTCTGATTCAGATGAGAGTACTCCAAATGACATTGTAAAAAAAAGAGCAAGTGAAATTCCTATAATAACATCAGGATTTATTAATGATATGTTTGTAGATGTGTTTTTTATTATTTTTATCATTTTGCTTTTTTGCTTTCAAATACTAAAGATAGTTATTAAAGATAAAATTATAACAATCAAACTAGCCATTGTTCCAAGTAATAAAGAGTTCATAAAAGCTCTAAAAATTTTATCAGAAAACAAGTTTTGATATGCTTCTCATGTAAAGCCATTTCAATGAGTAAAAATAATAAAACCTTTGTCACTTGTTTTATTAAAACTAAATATCGCAGCAAAGAAAAGAGGTATGTAAAAAATTATTAAAACTATTGAGACATAAAAATGTTTCATAAATTCTTTAAATTTAGTCATTAATACCTCCTCTTATTTTTTGATATATTCATGGAATTGAATTAATTAATACATAAATAATACCAACAGAAAATATTGTTATCAAAACAACAGTTGATGCTTTTTGCATATCAAATGGATTTGAGGGATTTGCAAGGTCATTAACTATATTGCCAAGTAATTTATTTTGTTCAGAATTAATTATTAGTTTATCACTTATAGCAACGCTCAAAACAGCCATCAAAAATACTATTGTAATCCCAGAGCAAATTGCCTTCAATCCATATGGAATAACAACTTTTATAAAAGTTCCAATTTTTGTGTATCCTAAATCATCAGATGCATCAATTATATTTTTTGGCATATTAGAAAAGACAGTATATAAGGGAATAATCATAAATGGCATATTCAAATAAACCGTTCCAATAATTAACATTGATGAATTATCAAGTGCTCTCTCATCAAAGACATAAGTAAAAAAACCCTTCAAGGCTAGTATTTTAACAAGTGTGAATATTAATAAAGGAGCTAGTATGAAAGATAAAACACTAAGCTTTAATTTTTTACTCTTAATTCCAAGAATTATGTAGACAAATGGTAATGAAATACATAGAGAAATTAATGAGCTTGCTACACCAACACCAATTGATCTAAAAAATATAACTCAAAAAGTAAAATCCTTTAATATTTCAGCATTATCATAATTCGGACTAGCTCCTGCAGGAATTATAAATGATGAAATTAAGATAAATAATAATGGAACAAAAATGAACAAAGCAAAAAATAAAATATATGGAATAAATAATAATGATTGTTTATTAATGCTTTTAAAATATTTCATTTTGCTCCTCTAAATTTTCTTTTTCTTGCAACATTAAATGCATCGCAGTTATAGTTCAATCTAAATATACTTTTTCGCCCTCTTTATAATCGTTTGTTGATTCAACTATAAATTCACTCTTTTTATTTTTTACAATTGTCAGGTAGTAACTTCCTTTGTAACTTGATGAGATAACCTTGCCAGATGTTATGCCATCATTTTTCCTTATTTGAATATCTTCAGGACGAATTAAAACATCTACTTTTTCACCTTTTTCAAAAGAATATTTTTGCTTCCAAAATTTATTTTTCTTACCAAGAAACATTACAGTTGAATCATCAATAATTTCTCCTTCAAAAATATTATAATCACCAATAAATTGTGCTACCCATTTGTTTTTAGGATAATCATAAATTTCTTTAGGGGTATCAAATTGTTCGATACCACCATTTCTAATAATGGCAATTCTATCAGATAATTGCAAGGCTTCTTCTCGATCATGAGTTACAAAAATAAAAGTAATATTCAATTGTTTTTGTAAATCAGATAAAAGAATTTGCATTTTTTCTCTAATTTTAGCATCTAGTGATGATAAAGGTTCATCAAGCAAAAGTATTTTTGGTTCAACAGCAATTGCTCTTGCTAGCGCCACTCTTTGTTTTTGTCCACCAGATAGTTTGTCTATAGATTTTTTTTCATGTCCTTCTAATTCAACAAGTGATAGTGCTTCAGATACTTTTGAATTCAATTCATCTTTTGTTATTTTTCTTAACATGTATCTCTTGTTAAATTTATTAATTGATTGTTTTGTAAAAGTCTCTCAGTATGAATATTTGAAATCAGAATCATCTAGTCAATTTTGAATTTTGTCTCTTTGTCTCTTTGTAATTTTATTAGTTTTTAAATCTTCAAATCCTTGTTGAATTTTATCTAGTTTTTTCATTTCAAGATTAGCTTTTTTCTCTCATTGTTTGATTTTAATCTTCAAAACTTTTTTCATATTTTCTTTAATGTCGGCTGCAGGTTTTGGAAATCTTTTTAATCTTAATCCATATTTAATATTGTTCTCAACACTTAAATGTGGAAACAAAGCATAGTCCTGAAAAATGGTTGAAGTGTCTCTCAAGTAAGCGGGCAAATCTTTTATATCGGCATCATTGAATTTAATTTCACCTCTTGTTGCTCACTCAAATCCTCCAATCAATCGAATAATTGTTGTTTTTCCAGATCCTGAAGGACCTAAAAGAGTTATGAACTCACCTTCATTAATTTTTAGATTTATGTTGTTTAAAATAACTTTGTTATCAAATGTTTTTGTTACATTTTTTAATTCAATAATGGCTTTAGACAAATTTGCCTCCTAATAACTTTCATTTCAACCACTTAATTTGATTGTGGTTATATTTTATAATTTAAATATTTTTTAAAATTACTGCTAATTTTAACTTGCTACTTAGTATTAGGCTTTTGGTTCAATAGTAATAATTAATTCAGTTTTATTATTTAAAAATCTAACTGTTTTATTCCTATCAACTTTAATAGTAATTAAAATATTATTTTCAGATACTGAGGCTAATATTGAAGAAATATTTTCAACTTTTACATTTCCACCAGCTATAAAACCAGTTTCTAAATTCAATCATCCCTCAATTGTCATTTTATTTTTATCTTCAACTCACTTATTACGTAATTCAGGTGTCATAGTTTCATTTTGAATAATTGATATTTTTTCCCTTGAAATTTGAGGAATCATAATTGTGTATGAAATATCACCACAAGCAGTGATTGCAGCAAAAGAAATAGTAGATAAAGTAGCTACTGATATTGATAAATAATTTATTTTTTTATTCATAATTTATAGTTATTCCTTTGTTTTAATATTATTTAAATAATATCAATTTTAATAATTAAATTATAAAAAAAGTATATAATTGTTTTTAAATTAAATTAAATTTTCAAGGAGAAAGAAAATGACAAACAAAAAAACACAAAAAAACACAAAGTCACCAGATGGAACTAGAATAGTATTATTGTTACTAACAATTTTTACATGATTTATTGGAGCATTATTATATTTATTGCTTGTAAAACCAAAAGGGGTAGAATTAATTATTTGTATTTTGGCAATTTTTATTCCAGTTATTCCAGGAATATTATTATTTCTAAATGCGTTTGGAATTATTAATATTTAATTATGTTGTAACTATTTAATTGCTTTTAATTTAATATTTAGTATTTAAATAGTTATATAATTAAAATTATTTAGAAAAATAAAATATATATTACATAAAAGAAAAAGAGGAAAATATGAAAGTTAAAAAAATTATTTTAGTAGGATCAGGAGCAGTTGGTAATTCATTTTTGTATTCAGCAATCAATAGAGGAATTGCTCAAGAATATGGAATCATTGATGTGAATGAAAAAGTTGCATTTGGAAATGTTTTAGATATGGAGGATGCAATTGCTACATCAATACATCCATTTAATATTTTTCACGCTAAATATTCAGATTGTAAAGATGCTGATATTGTTGTTATAACAGCAGGAAGACCACAATTACCTGGTGAAACACGTATTGATATGGTTGAAGGTAATTCAAAAATAATGAAAACTATTGCAACGGAAGTTAAAAAATCTGGCTTTAAAGGAATTACAGTTATTGCTTCTAATCCAGTTGATGTATTAACATATGTTTACCAAAAAGTAACTGGATTTGAAAAAAATAGAGTTGTTGGTTCAGGAACATCATTGGACTCAGCAAGATTTGTTAGAGCATTATCTCAAAGATTAGATGTTGCTCCACAATCAATCCAAGCATATGTTCTTGGTGAACATGGTGATTCATCTATATCTGTTTTCTCATCTGCTACAGTTGGTGGAAAACTACTTTCTGATTTTGAAAAAGCAGGAAAAATAGATTCAAAAGAATATCCACAAATACATGAATCTGTTTGAAGAAAAGCTTATGAAATTATTGATAGAAAAGGTGCTACATTCTATGGGATTGGTTCAGCTCTTGCAAATATTTGTGAAAATATTTTGATAAACTCAAAAAGAGTAATGATGGTCGGAGCTTACTTAGATGGTCATTATAAAAATAATGGTTTATATACAGGTGTTCCTGCCATTATTGGATGTAATGGTATTGAATCAATTATTGAAGTTTCTCTTTCGGAAGCAGAACAAAAACAATTTGATATTTCTTGCAAATTACTTTCAGAAGTTATTATCAAAGCAAATGATGCAATTAAATAATATTATTAAAAAGTATTAAAGATAAAACTGCTCTAAGCAGTTTTTTTATTAATTTATTAGATCAACAGAATTATCTTCATCTTCTAATTCTTTTATATCATTGTCCGAATCTTGATCTGGCAATTGAGTTAAAATATAGTAAATTATTATTGGGCATATAAATCCAGAGAAAGTTGAAACAATTAAAACTATAAAGAAAATATTTTGTGTTTTTTTAAATTCATCTGAAAACTTTTTTCATAACATAAATTGCTTCATTTTGTAAATTCCTCATATAACAAAATTGATCAATAATAAAACTGAAAAAATAGTTGAAAGAATGAAATAAATAAGAGAAGTTTGCTCACTATTAGAAATCAATATTCTATTGAATAGATAAACTAAAAATAAAAGACCTGTCTGAATTACACTTAATCAAATATCTATTTTATTTAATAACTTAAAAGCATTAATATTTTCTGAATCAGTAGCGTTCATTTCACTCCAATCAATTGATATGAATATTATATCAATTATTACTAATATAGTTTATTTTGAATAATGATGGTTAAAGTATCAAGGTAATTTAAAAATAAAAAAACAGACTATCAAAGTCTGTTTTTATATTGTTTAATATAAATTAATTATATATTAGTAAAATAACCCTGGAGCCATTATTACTCCAATTAATCCACCAACAATTGGTCCAAGTACTGGAATTCATGAATAAGATCAATCAGAACTACCTTTATTTTTCATTGGTAGTACTTGATGAACTAATCTAGGAATTAAGTCCCTAAATGGATTCAATGAATAACCTGTTGCAGAACCAAGTGAAACTCCAACTGCGAAAACTATTAATCCAACAAATAATCCGCTTTGTGCAAATGCACCCTCTGATGTAGCACCAATTGATGCTGCAGCAAAAACTAATACAAATGTTGCAATTACTTCTGTTGCAAAATTTCAAGGAAACGATTTAATTGCAGGTCCTGTAGAAAAAGTTCCTAGTATAGTTGCTTGATCTTCAGTAGCATCATAATGTTTTTTATAAATAACATAAATGAATAATTGTCCAATTATTGCACCTATTATTTGACCTAATAGAGCAATCATTCCTGCTGCTATTGGTAATCCTGCAGTGCCTGTTTTAGCATAAATTAATAAATTATTAATTACAAATACAGGATTTAATAACGCTGTCGGTAAACTTGGATCAGAATAACTAGCAATTTTTTGTGAGACCATAACAGCAACAAATATTGCTGCAAATCATCCAAATGTAATTGTTAATCATCCGCTACCCTTACCTTTTGTACCGTTTAAAATACATGTCGCAACAACACCATTACCTAATAAGATAAGTAGCATCATTCCTACTAGTTCGCTAGCTCCAAAGATGAATAAATCACCCGTATTTAAATTTCCCATTTTATAACCTCCTTTCTAGTTTATATCTTCAATTCAATTGAATGTTCTTTTGACTGCTTGATTTCAACCCTTGATTAATTTTGCTCTTTCATCAGAGTTTATTTCAGGTTCAAATTCCTTATCAATAATAGCTATTTTTTTAATCTCTTCAATATTTTTTCAAAATTTAACTTGAAGACCTGCCATGTATGCTGCCCCCATAGCTGTTGTTTCAATATTTTTTGGTTTTGATACTTTTAAGTCAGAAATTGAAGCTTGAAAACCTAATAAATAATTTGAATTACTTACTCCTCCATCGACCTTCATTAATTTTATTTTGCTTCCAAGATCTTTTGCCATTGAGTTAATTAAATCATTTGCTTGATATGCAATAGATTCTAAAGTAGCTTTTACAATATGCTCTCTTTTAGTGCCTCTTTCAAGTCCGAAAATTGCTCCACGAGAATTTGAGTCTCAGTAAGGAGCTCCTAATCCTGTAAATGATGGAACAACATAAACTCTTTGAGTGCTATCTTTCTCAACTAAGTCAGCATATGAATCCATTTGCTTCTGATTATATACCATTTTTAAAGAGTCTCTTAATCATGTTATAGCTGCTCCTGCAATAAATACAGAACCTTCCAATGCATATTGAGTCTTTTCACCTTCTATTTGTCATGCTACTGTAGATAGTAATTTATTTTTACTATAAATAATTTGATCACCTGTATTTACAAGAGTAAAACAACCTGTTCCATATGTATTTTTAATCATTCCTTTTTCAACACATAGTTGTCCAAAAAGAGCTGATTGTTGATCTCCGATCATCCCAGTTATAGGAACACTATTTTTAGCATTAATTGAAAAATGAGTTGGTATAATATAACCAAAGTGACTACTTGAAGGTTGAACTTTAGGAAGGATTGATAAAGGGATTCCAAATAAATCTAATATTTCTTGATCTCATTTCAAAGTTTTAATGTTAAAAAGTAATGTTCTTGATGCATTTGAAACATCTGTTGCAAATGATTTTCCTCCAGTTAATTTTCAAAGCAATCAAGTATCAATTGTCCCAGCTAAAAGATCACCTTTTTTTAGTTTTTCTTTTGCTTCTGGTACATTATTTAAAATTCATCTTAATTTTGTTCCACTAAAATATGGATTAATAATTAATCCTGTTTTTTTAGTAATCATTTCACTATGTCCTTGTTTAATTAATTCATCACAATACTCTGAAGTTCTTCCATCTTGTCAAACAATTGCATTATAAATAGGCATACCACTTTTTTTATCTCACACAACAATTGTTTCACGTTGATTAGTAATACCTAAAGCAGCTATGTCATCAGATTTTAGTTTACTTTTATTCTTTACAGATTGCATTGTTGAAAGTTGAGCATTTCAAATTTCCAATGCATCATGTTCTACTCATCCACTCTTTGGGAAGAATTGAGTTATTTCAATTTGTGATGTCGCGACAACATCACCCTTTTTATTGACGATCAGCGATCTACAAGAAGTAGTCCCTGAATCCAATGTTAATATATATTTTTCCATAATTTTAATTTCTCTTTTCTATTTTATTTAAATGCATACTTTTAGTACATCATTTTATATTTACCATTGAATGATTTATTTTTAGTCATTTTAGTACCATTATTGTTAAGTAATTTAGCAATTTCCAACGCAATGGCTGGTGCTGATGCTATGGCCGGAGATTGCATACCTGCAGCATTAATGAAGTGTTTATTTTCTTTGGCATATTGTATAACAAAATCATTTGTAGCAATATCTATAGGTCTTGAACCTGAAAAGGTCATTACTGTTTTATCTAAATCTAGATTAGGAATAATTTTGTTTCCAATTTTACCAATTAAATCATATTTCTCTCTAGTTACAAACCTTGTTTCTGATTTATTAATATTTTCTTCAGCTGTTGGACCAACTAAAACATTACCATCAAGCATCGGAGCAACAATTACACCTTTACCATGTATAGTAGGAACCATAAAGATAATAGAGTTAATTTTATTTCTCTCACTTCTAGAAATAATTCTATATTCACCCCGACGAGTCATTTGTTTAAAGTCAGGATAACCTGCTATTTCAGCAATTGTATCAGCATAATGTCCAGCAGCATTTATAATATTTCTAGCATAAAATTTATCTTTTCCATTAATTGTAATTTCAAAGTATTTTTTATCTTCATCACTTAAGTATTTAATTTTAGTCACTTCTGAATTTCTATGTATCTCAGTTCCGTTATTTTCTGAAACACCAAAAAAAGCTTTTGTTGCTGCAACTGGATCAATAGCTCAAGAACTTGAACACACTAATGCCTTTGTAACTTTTGGGTTTATATTTGGCTCTCTTTTCATTACTTCTTCATGAGATATTATTTTTAAAAATTCTTTGGGAACTTTATTTGTTAATCCTCTGTCATATAA
>JAGUQV010000052.1 GCA_030154525.1 Mycoplasmataceae bacterium
TAGAGAAAGAATTATCAAATCGTTTAATAAAAGATCTTGTAGCCAATAAAGAGTTGAAAAGTTCCGAAGCAGTAATATTAGAAAAAAATATTTTTGTTCCAAATTTATTAATAAAAGATAAACTTTCTAAAGAAGAACAAGAAATCTTTTTTAAAAAATTCAAACAATATAAGTTAATTAAAATGTCTTCCAAAACAAATGCAATTGATAATATTGAACTAATTTCTTTGACTAAATTTTATAATAAAAAAAACAGTAGTAAAAATTATATAAATATTTCTTATTCATTATTAGAATCATATTTCAATAATATAAAAGATGAAATAGATGAAGTATTTAATAATTTATTAAAATACACTAGAAGTAATAAAAATTTTAATTACTCAAGTGTTAATGACTTTGTTCTTAAATTAAAAAAAGAGATTCAAATAAATGCTAGATAATATTGAAGTAAAAAAATTAATATTAAAATTTCCTAAGTTAAGTAATAATTTAATTGAAAAAGACATTCTTTCGGGTGATAAGATTTTTACGAAAATTTCTGACAAAGAGAAACACCTTTCAACTCCATTATCACAAATTAATCTTTTCCGAGAAGACTTCTTCACTTTAGAAAACAAAAAAGTTTAAAAAAACAGCATTTGTGCGATAATTTTGTTTACAAATAGGAATTTTTATAAATATGAACATACAAAAAAATAAAGAGAAAGCAATTTTTAATTTTGAAACTACAACAATCAGTAAATTGATTGAAAAATGCGCAAAAGGAAGTTTTAAAATACCTAGAATGCAACGTAATTTGGTTTGAAGTAATAGTCAAAAAATGCAGTTGCAAAATTCATTAATAAACGGTTATCCATTTGGACTTATTTTTATTTATGAAAGAGATGAGAAATGATATATTATTGATGGCCTTCAAAGAATAACAACCATTATAGAAATTTATAAAAACATTTTTAAATATTTGCCTGAAAATAGTTTGAAAGAATATATTCAAGATTGTTTAAATGAAATAAAATTGGAAACAAATGAATTTAATTTAAATGATGACAAGAAAATCATCAAAAAAATGTTTAACCTTTTAGTAAGACCAATAGATATTATAATGACAAATTCAAAATCTCAAGATCGTTCTTCAAAAATTTTTAGTCAACATTTTTATGAAATAAATAGCGAGGAAATTCATAAAGAAAAAATTGCTTCGATACTATTTTGGAAAAGCTTAGCAAGAGCAATCTATGAAAAAGTTGATTCTTTGCTAGAATTAGAAAAATATAAAATACCATATATAATTTTTAATGGAAAGCAAGAACAAGTTACAGATTTATTTATTAGAATAAATACACAAGGAACCAAACTTAATCAAACAGATATATTAAGAAGTTATTGATCTAATATAAATATGATAATTAATTCAGGATCAGAGACTATTATTGAAAAGATTAATTCTAATTTTGTTGATATGACATCTTCACTAAAAATCAATCACGAAGAAGTCAGATCTATATCTCCATATGATGTAATTTGATATATATTTGATAATGTTTTGTCAATCAATTGAAATTCTCATATATCTAAAACTTTCACAGGTAGAAGTGGCGAATTTTCTAATAAAAAAATTGAAGGTCTTGATTCTTTAATATATTTAATAAAATTACATTTAGTTATAATAGAAGATACATTAGAAAACAATTTAGATTCAAATAATTTCAAAAATGAAGAAATAGGCCATAAGTTGTTTGATAACATAAAGTCAATAAAAGATGTTGACTTAATAATTTTTAACTTAAAAAAATCAATTGATATTTTTAATTCTATTTTTAAACCATTTTCAGATTATAGAAGTAATAAACACTTGAAAAACGATGAATCTCTATTGCCAGGAAAATCATATATAATTGCAATATTGGGAAATATATATAATTATATATTGAGTAATAATGGAACTTCTGTTAAAGTAAAAGATTTCGTAGAAAAGTATGAAACAAAATTTATACTAAAATATATATATGATTTACTTGCAGAGCCATTCAAATCATCTTCTTCAAAAAATGCTTTTATATCAATGAAAGATGACTTATATTTAAAGGGCATTAAGTTTGAAACTTTTAAAAATGAAATAATATCTTTTCATGATAAAAACAAAATGAACAAAAAAGATATAGAGTTTAAAATAAAAGATTCAATAATTATGAGTTATTTGTTTATTAATTTAATAAGTATTGGAGATAATAATTTAAAAACGTTTCATTATGACCATCTAATTCCTAAAGCAAAATTAAAGGGTTTTATGGGAGTTGCAAGTTTTGCAAATTTATCATTATTGACAATAGCTAAGAATTTAGAGAAATCAGATAAGATAGAGAAAAAATATATTTTACAAGATTTAATATATTGTTGAGCTGAAAAA
>JAGUQV010000062.1 GCA_030154525.1 Mycoplasmataceae bacterium
GATATAGTTGGTGGTTTAGATGTTGGAAAACATGAAGAGAGTTAACTCTTGAATTGAACTCAACAGTATCACCCGAAAGCATTGAGCAAAACTATGTTGGAGATCAACAAATTTGAGCCTTTCTAAATTCATTCTTGGCAGGTAGAGAAATTAAAATTGGTGATTCTGTAAAAATAATCCAATTTAGTGATTTTACAACAAATATTTATACGGAAGCATTTAACAAATTACCTGCAATATCTTCAACAATAGGTTCAGCGGGGGTTAATGCCGGTCAATATATGCAGGGTAAATATCCATTTATGATGTTTGGTTTACCTGCAGCAGCAGCAGCAATGGTTATGGCAGCACCTAAAGAAAATAGAAAAATGGCTGGTTCAATGGTTGCTTCAGCTGGCGCAACATCATTCTTAACAGGGATTACTGAACCATTAGAATTTACATTCTTATTTCTAGCACCTTGATTATTTTGAGGATTCCATGCCTTCTTTGCTGCTATGTCATTTGGTTTAATGACTTGAATTGGATTAATTTTCCCTTCAATTGCTCCGCATATCGGAATGACCTTTTCAGGAGGAGCTCTTGACTGAATAATTTATGGAGCTGTTCAAATCCCAGGTGGTTCAAATGCATGAGTGTCCTTATTAATAGGGATAGCATATGTGCCAATATATTACTTCTTCTTCTATTGAGCCATAAAGAAATTTAACATTGGAACTCCTGGTAGGGGAGAAAATACTAAATTATATTCTAAGGAAGATTATAAAAATAGAAATTCAAATAGTGAATTGACAGATAATAAAGTTCTTGCCCTTAGAGTAATTCAGGCTTACGGTGGATTAAAAAATATTAAAAATACTGATGCTTGCATCACAAAATTAAGAATACAAGTTGAATCTCAAGATATTGTTAATCATGATCAATTAAAAGAATTGGGAGCTGTAGGAGTTATTAAACCATCTGCTCAGTCAGTATATGCTATTTTTGGAGCAAAAGCTGATCTAATCAAAAATCAAATATTAAAAATAAAATCAGAAATTGAAGATAATCCTTCTTTAGAAGCAAAATGATTTGCTGAAATTGGCAATAGTAATTATGAAGCTACACCAAATTCATCGAACATATTAGCAAATGGTCATACTGAAATGAGCACTGAAAAATTAATAGTTTATTCTCCTATTTCTGGTAGATTAGTTAATTTGAAAGATATCCCTGATAAAACATTTTCTGAAAAAATGGTTGGAGATGGAGTAGGTATAGCAATTGATAATCATAAAGTTGTGTCTCCTATTGATGGAAATGTTGAGTTAGCATTTCCTGGTGGACATGCATATGTTATTAAGTCAAAAGCTGGAACAAACATAATGATTCATATAGGAATTGATTCAGTGAATGTTAATGGAGAAGACGGTGAACATATTAGTTTATTTAATCCATATGTTGAAGCAGGAAACAATATTGATTTAGGAGATGATATTGTTCAAGTTGATGTTGATAATTTAAATATGTTAGCTTCATCAAATATTAGTCCAGTAATAGTGTTGAATGAAAGCATACAAGGCAGAAAAATTAAAATAATTGCCAAAAAAGGCATAATTAATATTGGTGATCCTCTTTTTGAATTAATACCTGTAAAGTAATTACTAAATATAATTAAAACACCAAAATAGTTAAAACTATTGATGGTGTTTTTTCATTTTTTTATTAAATATTAATTTATAATTATTAAATGAATAAAGACCCTTCAAAAAATATAAATCCAGACATGTCAGATAATAATATTTTTTTGAAATCTGTAAAGAATTTCACGAATTTAAAGGGTTCAATAAATGAACCTAGTTTTTCTCTTGAAATAATAAACGGAAGAATTATATCAAAGATAGACAATGATTCAAATTTTATAAATGAATTAACAATTTCTAATATTGGAGACAAGTTTGTCTCTTACTTAAAATTAATGAAATTAAATAATAAAAAAGTACTGGTTGCTAGTGATGGTAATCTTGATTCTAAAGTATTTTCACAAATTTTTGCTTCATCTCTAAAATCAAATAATATTAAAGTTTTTTTTAATGTTAATAATGAAACAAATAATTTTGCAGCAAGTTTTTCTAATATTGATTCTACCTTCAACGGAATGGTTTTCTTTTCAAAACCATATGAAAAAAAGAAAATTTTACTAATTAGTTTTTTTGATCATAATGGTTCTTTAATGACATCTGAACATGCTTTACTTTTTAATGAAAATATTACAAAAACCATGGATCTTAACTTGAAAGCATATGATGAAAAAATTGATATGATAGATTCATCAAATGAAAAATATTTATCAACTCTAGGAGATCTTCAGGATTTATCAAATATCGGTGTTTCAATAAATTCCAGTTATGATATGAATCCGAAAATTATTAATAATTTCTTTTCAAGATTTAATATAAAATACAGCAAATCAACAACTACCAAACCAACTGCAAATAAAAACATCAAAAGAGCAATTTTTAATTCAATCAAGAATAAAGATGATGTTGCTGTAAGTTTTCTACAAGACAACAATACATTTGAATTAGCAATAAAGCATAAAAAGCAATATAAATATTTATCACTGAATGATCTTACTGCAATTTATTTGTATTACAAAATTAAGTATGATAATAATGAATATGAAAAAATACAAAATAAATATATAGTGATGAGTGGTAGTGCCGGTAAATTAGTATCAATTGTTGCAAAAAAAAATAATATTAAAGTGGTTAAATATGATGATTTCTATTCTGAATTATCAAATAATAAAGATTTACAATTAGGATCATTATTAGCTACTAATGGGAAAAATTATTTGATAACAAAAGGGCAAAAAAATTATATCTCTGATCCGTTATATAACTTACAATTGTTTTTAAAAATAATATCTTTTTTTAAGGAACAAAATAAAACATTATATGATATTTTAGTTGAAATAAATATGGTCTATGGAATATATAGGCATTCAGTTAGTGAGCAGTATATTGATGACCTAACTGCAAGGAAACTTTTTCATATCTTAACTAGTGAAATGAAGTTTGCTGATCAGAAAATAATTAGGCTAACAAAAATAGATTTTAAAGATAATGATATTAGAGGTATTAAGGCAATATTTATTGATAAAACAGAAATAGAATTTATTCATTTACCAAAACAAGATTTGTTAAAAATTTATTTTTCATCTCATATAGAAAAATCACAGAAAGAAAATGATCAGGAAGAATTAACTTCATTAGAAAAAAACAAAAACTATATTAATTTAATTGTTAGAGAAAAAATGATTTTGGAATCAGTTAAAGTATTTAAAGATGATCAAACAAAAACAAAAACTTCTTGAAAAGATTATTTTAAATATTTTACTTTCATATTAATATTCTTTTTAATTTTTATAATATTATTCAACACAATTTACAACATAGATGGTGGCCCTGAAGTAATTTTTATAAAGTTAAACCAACTTATTATGGAAAATAAAACATTGATGCATCTAATACCCTTAATTTTGCTATTATTTTTAGTACCAACAATATGTAACTCAATTTTGATTGGAAGAATGTTAAGGGTTCAAGGACAAAAAGTTAAAACAAGACATTTAGTAGTTTCATCAATGATTGGAATTGTTATTTCTAATATAACACCACTGTCAATTGGTGGCGATCTTGCAGGATATTGATATTTAAGGCGTAAGTCATTTGAAAGAGGGCCTCTTATAGCCACTTTTTTAGCTTCTTCACTTTTATATCAAGTTGTTGGTGCAATAACCTCTTTAATATTCATTCCAATTGGATTCATTGCATACGGAGACATTTTGTTGAATTTTAGTTCCCCAATTTCAATTACTATTTTATCACTTTCATTAATTGGTTTTTTAGGGAATGTAATTGGTGCCATATTTATAGGAATTTTTTCATTTAGTGAAAAGACTCAATCTTTTTTTATTAAAATTTGAATTTCTTTAATTGCTTGAATTCCATTTATTATTTCACGCGATCCGAATTCAAAAGCTGCTTCCTTTCAATATGAATTTTCTAAAATTAGATCAAGCTCTTTAATGATTTTTCAAAATATAAGACTATCACTCGAATTTTGTTTTTGGAGAATAGTCCCATTTTTTATTAATCCTGCTGCTTTTCTTGCTATTGCATCTGGAATGATGAAGCCAAATAGTGATTTATGGGGTGGGCAATATATTAATTTTATAATAGCTTCCTCAATATTACAAGCTGCTAATGCCATTTCTATAACTCCGGGGGGTTCCGGAACTAGCCAATTCTTACAAATAGAAATTTTTTCTAAAATGTTTTCAAATTGAGAAGACAATAAAATGTTTTCATTGCTATCAACAATAATGTTTTCAATAATTCCAACAGTTGTCTCTGCCTTGATGCTTCTAACAGTTTGAATAGGAGAAAAACGTCTTGATAAGTACGATAAAATAAAAAGAGTTTTAATATATGAAGATGAGAATCAACAAAATAAGAGTATTCGAAAATATACTAGGTTTTATAAAATTGCCTTCATTATTTGAATATTATCATTGGCAATAATATTTATTGGTTACTACGCTATTTATATGTCCTAAAGTTAGTTTAGTCAATGTATTCAATTTTTTGTTTCAATTTCTTAAGGGCTGATTTTATAGAATCATTCATTTTCATTTTTGTATCAATTTTTTCAATTGCAACCAAAACAGTGGAGTGATCTTTACCATTAAAAAAAGCGCCAATTTCTTTGTATGTTGAGCCCAATATATCTCTAATTAATCACATAGAAATATGTCTTCCAAGAACAATATCTTTTCTTCGACTTTTATTTTGTAAATCTGTTCTAGTTAAACTATAATATTTCGCCACTATATCAACTATTCTCTCTTTTGTGATATTTTCTTTCTCTTGCTTTAATGTTGAAAATATTTTGCTCACAACTTTCTGAGTATATTTAATATTACCAATTTCATCTTCGTAAAATTTTATTCTATTCACAGCCCCCTCTATACTTCTAATTGAACTAGAGTGATTTCGAACAATAAACTTTAAAGCTTCATCTTCTCAATTATTAGAATCAATATTATTTGAACTAAGTTTGTGTTTTAAAATTTTTATCATATCTTCAAAAGATGGTTGTTTTATTTCAAGAGTTAAACCCCCTTGGAATCTAGTTATAAATCTTTCTTCAAAACCACCTAATAATTCAGGTTCTTTATCAGATGCAATAATTATTTGGTTATTTTCATTCAAATTATAATTTATAATATTAAATAAAACAGATAGTGTTGAACTTTTACCTGCATACATTTGGATATCATCAAAAATTAAAATATCAAAACTCTTGTACTTATCTACCATTTTATTAATTTTTTCTTGATTATTATCCATTAAGAAAGGAACAATTTTTTTGGTAAAAGATTCAGGATTAATATAACAAACCTTTTTATTTTTTTCCATAAATTTATTTCCAATTGCATGCAAAAGATGTGTTTTACCTAGTCCAGAAGATGAATAAATAAAAAGCGGCGAAAAAACAATTTCATTCGAATTTATGATTTTTTTGGATGCTTTAATTGCATTTTCATTGAAACTCGCTAAAATATAATCAGAAAACAACAAATTTAACTTTATATTCGATTTTTTTGATAATTCTTGAATGCTCAAAGTATTATCAGCTGTTGGTGATTTTCTAAAAGTAATTTTGTCAATATAGATTACTTTTGCTTTCTTGTTAAATACTCTCTGATTTACAGTTTCTAAAATTTTAGAATACTTTGTTTTCAAATAATTGATACTTTCTTTTGAAGACAATACTACATATATTAAATTCTCATTAATTACATGAACATTTATATCGCTGATAAAACTAGAAAAAATTAATTGGTCATTAAGCTCCTTTTCAAATTCAATTAATAAATTTTTTGTATATAATTGATTAGTATTATTATTCATATTCATATTTAATAATCTTAAACTAAATTAATACACTTATATAAAATTAGTATAGAAAATAAAAATAAAATAGTATTCAAAAATTATTTATTTATTTTTGTTATACTTTATATTATAAAATTAAATAATATGCTTTAAATTATTAAATATATTATTACATTGTAATGAAATGGAGAATTCATGAAAAGAACCTATCAACCAAATAAGAGAAAACATGCAAAAACACATGGTTTTAGAGCTAGAATGTCTACTCCTAGTGGGAGAAAAATATTATCAGCAAGAAGAGCTAAAGGGAGATCAAAGTTAACTGTTTCTGATAAATAATGAAAAAAAATGAAATTGTTAAAAAAACTCAAGATTTTCAAAAAATCATTTCATTGAAAAAACAATTTGTTTCAAATAACTTAATTCTTTATTATGTTAAAAGTGATTCATTTCAAATAGGTATATCAATTCCCAAAAAATTTATTAATGCTGTTGGAAGAAATTATTTGAGAAGACAAATAAGATCTATTGTATCTTCAATTGATTATAAAGACATGAAATTTAAGATAATATTAATAATTAGAAAAGAATATATGAAACTATCATATCTTGAAAAAGAAAAAGAAATTGTTAAATTTCTAGAAAGGTTGACAAAAAGGTAGATATTAATGAGTAATAAAATTAAAAGATCAGAAAAATATGATTTTTTTAAGGGAACTGCTAATAATGAAAAGCGTAAAAAAACTCCTAAAGAGAAATTTAAGTTAAGTTTTAAGTGAATTAAAGTTGTTTTTTATGTATTTCTTTTAGGTTTGTCATTAACTGGTTGTATTCAGTCCATTGCAATTAAGTCTTCATCAACTACAGGTAGTGGGATTGAATTTTACCAAAATAAAAATGATATTGCACCATTCGTAACTACTTACAGAATTGTTAATCAATATCCACTAAAAGATTCAAAAGGTGTTCCAATACTAAATGCTGATGGAACTCAAAAGTACCAACAAGTGTTGGTTCCAGATTTAAAAGAAAACTATCTAGTTACAAACGAAAATGAAACTATTAATTCACTAAAGTCTCAAATTAGTAAAAATAGCGGGATTGATGGATTATATGGTGAATATGATAATTTATCCTCATCACTAAGAATTTTGAACACAGATAATAAAATGTTATCTACAACTATAGACATAAATAGCTCGTCTGAGACAAATCAGTTAATACGTGGCACAGGTGCAGACCAAAATTTTCTTTTTATGAATTCAACAATGTTGAGAAATATGAATAAATCACCAAGTTATACTTATGATGTGGCTAATGAATTATTGGAAATACCAATATTTATTCAGAAAAAACCAACCATCAAACCAACAGATCCAATTAAATTAAAGGAATGAGAAAATGCCAAACTTGGCGGAAAGTTTCAAGCTTATCGTGATGGTGAA
>JAGUQV010000116.1 GCA_030154525.1 Mycoplasmataceae bacterium
GATTGGTAATTAATTTGGTAACTTTATATAAAAATTTATTATGATTTGAAGACTAATTAAAAAACAAGACATTGACTTCTATATATAATTTTAATCTTCTTTGGATACAGTAAAGCAAAAAATGAATTTATTTATAAATCATTTTTTCAATAATATCTTTCCAATCATCGGAGCTTGTTATAGTGCTTGTTATTTTTTTGTTTTCAATTACTTCGAGCATTTCTCTTTCCTTTTCCCTTAATCTGTTATAAATTATGGAGTCAATGGAATTAAAGTCATTGTTGTTCGTCAAACAGAAAAAGTAATAATTCGTTTGCACATCATCTTTTAACCCTAATCTATGAATTCTATCTTTTGATTGAATCAAGTGGGTAAGATTATATGAATATTCATAATAAATTGCATCATGGCAATTTTGATGTAGCGAAACAGATTCAGCAATTGTGTTAGGGTTAGCTATTAAAACCGAAAATTTTTTATTTTGAAAATCATCAATAATATTTTCTCTAGCAACAAGATCAACAGACCCATTAATAATTCTACAACTTATATTTTCTTTGTTTAAAAATTCTAAAAAATCATTCATTGTTTCTATAAAAATACATCACAAAATAATTTTCTTTTCTTTTTGAACTAACTTTTTTATAAAATTTACACATTCTATAAATTTACTGCTATATTCTAAATTTACTGAAACAGTTTTATTGGTCATATCATTATTTTTTTGTTCTTTGCCAACTTCTTCTTCTTCATTTTTAAAACCATTAAGGTTTTCAATAGATATTTTAGTTTTTAAAAGCTTCGGATTGCTACTAGCCTGCATACATCTTATAATAAATTCTAAAGGATTTGAGTTTTTAAATTCTCTATATATCAACTTAAATAAATTTTCTTCATCATTTGACATTAATATATTTTTGATTATATCCTCATTAGCCTTAGGTACTAACAAATCTTTTTTTGTTGTTCTACAAAAAAAGGGATTAATTTTTTCATTAAATGAATCTAGGTTTTCCATACTTTTTAAGTGATTATAATCTCATTTAAAAAATCAATTATAGTCATTTTTGAAAAGTATTTGTAATTGCATATATAAATC
>JAGUQV010000129.1 GCA_030154525.1 Mycoplasmataceae bacterium
CTATACGAGTATTAAAGCTTTATTAGATAAATTATAATATTGATTAAATATAATTTTATCAAGCATTTCTCTTATTTTAATATCTTCTTGACTATCTTTAGTACTCAATCTTAGTAAAGGAAGATTTACAAAAATTAATTATGGTAAATATAAAGGTGCTTCAAAATCATTGGTTTATGATCACTTTTGAAAAACCTAGAAATATTCTCACAAAATAAACTACTGATAATTTTCAAAAACTATTAGAATGCTTTTAAAAGAATAAAATTAATAAATAAATAATATATTTTAATGATAAAATATATTTAACCGATTAGATTCAACATTCAGGTTGACCTTGTGTAGGGCGGTATAAAAATTTTGCACAATTTTAAATAGGTATTATGCAGCCTACTGATTATAAATGCATTTCTTTATTTAAGTTTTAAAATAAATATTAAAATTTTATTTAACTATTTAAATAAGGAACACAATTAAAATAAAAGAGGTGTTTTTTGCAACAAATTTTAGAGAAAATAATTATTTTCACAAGCAAATATAAAGGAATTTTAGTTATATTGGATAATAAAGAAGTCGTTTATTTTACAATATTAGAAAATGCCATTCCGCATTTATTAGGATTGAAAAAAATTAAGGGTTTAGATAATAAAACACATTCCGTAATAATGAAAAATATTAAATCAGGTAAAATATCAAATAAAACAATATCAAATGATAGAAAAATATCTAAGGAAATAAAGCTCACAATTGCTAATAAAAATAAAGCAATTAATTTATTAGTTGATAATTATAAAGATACTGAAAATGTTTTTATTTATAAAGAAATTTCTTATAAAAATTATAGAGCAGATTTTGTAATAAAAATTCAAAATGCTGTTTTATGTTTAGAAATAAATTCAAAAAATCTAAATTTTTATAATTGTCATTTAAAATCAATTAGATTTGTTAGTTTAAATTCTAAAGAAAACAAATTTTACTTAGATGAATATTCTAAAATTAGTGAAATTAAATGATCTAAAAAATAAAATATACTAGCTATCAATTTTAATGAAAAAATAATCAATTTATTTGCAAGAACAATGTTAACTAGTGAAGCAACTTCTAATAGATTAACCCATATTGTAGAAGCAAAGAAGGGTGCAAGGTTTCTTTTGCCTATTGAATGTGAACGTCTAAATTGATTTGATGATAATTGAAC
>JAGUQV010000150.1 GCA_030154525.1 Mycoplasmataceae bacterium
ACCAATTCCATTTGAAAAAATTGCAGCTTACAAAAATGAACTTATTAATTTTTTTAGATTTGATCCATCAGGCAACCAACTAAAAATAACTTTGAAAGAATTAAATGAAATTCCAAAAGAATTAGAAGAAAGTTTATTAAAAGTAATCAAAGAATTTGGTGATTCATTTATGATTGATACAGTTCCAAATGCCACAATTAGTACAAGCGACGAAAAGGTTAAGGTATAATAAATGGCTTCATTACAAGAAGTTAAATCACGTATAACTAGTGTAAATACAACAAGAAAAATAACCAAAGCAATGGAATTAGTATCAACTTCTAAATTGAGAAGAGCTAAGGAAAATTACAATAAAGTTTCTTTGTACTCTAATAGAATTGAAGATATTTTTCATAATCTAAATACTAAAATAGATGATTGAAACGATATTATAAAATTAGATAATTCGCTTCCGAGAGTTTTTATAATTATTACTTCTGATATTGGATTGTGTGGAGGATATAATAATAATATTTTCAAACTTTTTAGACAAAACGTCACTAATGAAGATTATATTATTGTTTTGGGAAGCAAAGGTGTAAAAACTATTTCAAAACAATTTCCTGAAGAGAAAATTTTGCTACTATTTCCAACAATTGGCGATGAGCCAAACTATAATGTAGTTATGAAAATAAATAATAAAATTTCATCATTATTATTTTCCAATAAAATTCGTTCAATTCATTTATTGAATACAACTTATATTAATAGTTTGACATATGAGGCGGAGGACAAAAAAATATTTCCTTTTTCAAAAAGAGATATAAAATTGAATTCTAAAAAAAATGAAGTTAATAATTCAATTGAATTTGAACCAGACCCAAAAACAGTAATTAAAAAATCATTACCACTTTATTTAGGAGCTATTATATTTTCATCAATTGCATCATCCAAGGTTTCAGAAGTTTCAGCCAGAAGAATTGCAATGGAAAATGCCACAGATAATGCAACAGATATAATAGATTTTCTAGAAAAAGAATATAATAAAGCGAGGCAAGCAAAAATAACACAAGAAATTACAGAGATTGTATCAGGAGCAGGAAATGAATAAAGAATTAAAAAATTATGGAAAAATCGTTCAAATATTAGGACCAGTTGTTGATGTTAGATTCGACAATTCAAAGTTGCCTTCAATGTTAAATGCACTTGAATTAAATTATGAAGGTAAAAAATATGTTTTCGAAGTAGCTCAACATATTGGTAACAACACAGTTAGAACAATTTCAATGGGTATTACTGAAGGTCTTGTCAGAGGTCTAGAAGTTTTAGATACAGGAAATGCAATAACTGTTCCTGTTGGGAAGCAAGTTTTATCAAGAATGTTCAATGTTTTGGGAGAACCAATTGATGAATTGCCGTCTCCAATATGAGAACAAAGAATGCCAATTCATAGACCTGCACCATCTTATGAGGAACAGAAATCTTCATCTGATATTTTGGAAACAGGTATCAAAGTTATTGATTTATTAATTCCATATGTAAAGGGCGGTAAGATTGGTCTATTTGGCGGAGCTGGAGTTGGAAAAACAGTTCTTGTACAAGAGTTGATAAATAATATTGCCAAAGAACATGGAGGACTTTCTGTGTTTGCTGGAGTAGGTGAAAGAACTAGAGAAGGTAATGATCTTTATCATGAGATGAAGGAATCAGGAGTTTTAGATAAAACATCATTAATATTTGGTCAAATGAATGAACCTCCAGGCGCGAGAATGAGAGTAGCATTATCAGGTCTCACAATGGCTGAATATTTTAGAGATGTTTTAAATCAAGATGTACTTTTATTTATTGATAATATTTTTAGATTTACTCAAGCAGGTTCAGAAGTTTCTGCATTATTAGGTAGAATGCCATCTGCTGTTGGATATCAACCAACATTAGCAACAGAAATGGGTCAATTGCAAGAAAGAATAACTTCTACCAGAAAAGGATCAATTACTTCTGTGCAAGCAGTTTATGTCCCTGCCGATGATTTAACTGATCCTGCACCTGCAACAACTTTCAACCACTTAGATGCAAAAACAGTATTAGATCGTAATATTGCATCTCTAGGAATTTATCCAGCTGTCGATCCTCTAAGTTCTACATCAAGATTACTAGATCCTCTAATTATTGGAAATGAACATTACGACGTTGCACGTTCGGTTCAACAAATTCTTCAAAGATTTAAAGAGTTACAAGATATTATTGCAATTTTAGGAATGGATGAACTATCTGATGAGGATAAATTAATTGTCCACAGAGCAAGAAGGATTAGAAATTTCCTTTCACAACCGTTTGATGTTGCAGAAAAATTTTCAGGATTACCTGGAAAATTTGTGAAATTATCAGATAATATAAGAAGTTTTCAAGAAATTCTTTCTGGGAAGCATGATGATTTATCAGAGGAATCATTCCTATATGTAGGAACCATTGAAGAAGCTATTGAAAAAGCAAATAAGAATAGTGGCAAAATATAACCAAAGGAATTATATATGGAAACAAATTTAATTAATTTAAAAATATCAACTCCTAATGGTGTTTTTTTTGATGGGTTTGTTGATATTCTTACGGTTAAAATCGCGAATGGTTATATTGGGATTCAAAAGAACATTTTGCCTTTTATTAGCAATATAGAAATTTCCACAATGTACATCAATGGTAAAAATTCTGATAAGGAAAAAATTTGTGCAATTGGTGGCGGATTGATTTATGTTGATAGAGAATACATAGATATTTTCACAGATGATATTACTTTTAAAGAGGACATTAATGAAGATAAAACAAATAAATTAATAGCAGAAACAAAAAATAAATTAAAGATAAAATCTTCAAATTCTGAGACTCTTAAAAATGAATTATTACTTAAGAAAGCAATAAACAAAATCAAAACAATAAATATTAAATAAATTTTAAGTCATATAGATTAGAAAATGATTGTTTGATTTTTCTTTGTCTCAATTTAGTCAAATAATATTTAGAATTATTTATAAATTCATTCAAACTAATCACTTCCATATAATTATTACTATCATTTTCACTTGCTTTGGTATTATTAACATTATTAATATTATCATTTATGATCGGAAAAGAAAAGGCTCTTGAATTTTCCAAGTACTGAATATAAAATTCTTCAGTATAAGTAAGAATAATTGAATTATGCATTTTCAGTTTATTTCAAACCAAAGAAACATTTAATTCTTCAAAATTTCATCCAAAACGACCATTTTGATTCTCTCTTAAAAGATGATGATTAATATCTAAAAAATCACTAGATAAAACAAGTATTGTAACACCACAATTACTAATTTTATCTGTAATTAATTGTTTATTATTTTCAGAAACAGTAATTCTTTTGACTGATTCATCAAAAAAGTCAGGCTTCATATTAAGTCTTTTAACTTCTTTGATAACTTCCTCTGCCCCATTCATCCCTTCTTCAGTATTTGAAAATGAGATAAAAACTTTATTTCTCATCTTAACCCCTTTAGTTTTTGAATATATTATCATATTATTATACAATAAAAAATAATGATTGAAATAGTTTATGAGTTTGTGTTTTTTTATTATATAATTTATTTAAAATAATTAAGTTGAGGTGTTCTGTGAAGAAATGGTTATTATCAGGTTTTTTATTGCCCATAATTACATTACCAACAGTTGTATTTTCTTCTTGTGGAACAACTTCTCAAAAGACATACCAAGATCAGTATAATTTATTTACTCCTGAGTTGGTTATTAATGATAACGTGGGTAAGAATTTAGCTTTTTCAATTGATAATGTTTTGATAAAAAACATTTACAAGGCTCCAGAAAAATTAGCAACTGGTATTACTTACTTTTTTTCTTTTGAACCAAGTAATGATGGTGGATCATTAAAATTATTTGTTCAGCTTTTTGACTATTCAGGAGACTTAATTCCCTATTCAGAATCATCAAATAAAAAAGAGATAATGATAATAACAGGCTTTAAAAAATTAACTATTGCGGAACAAGAAAGTATTGATAAACAATATAAAGATTTATTAATTTTAAATTTGATAGGAGACGCATCAACACTACCTTCTTCAATAAAATCATTTGAAGACATAAAAGGTTATGATAAGTATATTAAGGAACCTAAATACAATTATCATTTTGAATTAATTCCCAATGATGTAAAAGGAACTTTGGAAATATCATTAACATTAACTTCATCACTTAACAATTATCCTTTGAGACAAAATATTTTTATTGAAAAAGAAAACAAAATTGTTTCAAATTATAAGACAACTCATAGTTTGCAAAATGAGATTGATAATATTTATAAAGAAATTATAAATATCGATATTAAAGATTACCCATTAACAACAAAAGTTCCATTGGCTTCAAGCGTTTATGATGCTGTTAGTCTTGTAAATTTTTACAATAAAATAAATACTGAAAATCCGCTAAACCAAATACCAATTCCAGATTTTTTAATTAGTACAACTGCCGAAAAATATACTATGGATTTAACGGTAGATTCTTTCGATAGTGAAGGGAGAGTTAGTCTTAATTTTAATTTCTTTGATAAAAAAACAGGCAATTTATTAACTCCTTCATCGTCTGTCTCAAGAAGCAAATTTATTAACAATTTTCAAAAACCCTCTCTAGAATTATTGAAGGCAACAATGGATGCTTATAATTTATATTCAAATATTTCATCAAACGAGTTGTATAAAAATAAATTACCTAGTTTAGTTGATAAAACATTGAGTATTGGAGTTTTTTCAAACATATCAGAAAGATTAACCAAAGAATTTACTGTTGTTGTTAATAATTTTTTAACTCCTTCTTCTAGCGAAACATTCAATTTTTTACCAACAATTACACGAATTTATGATAATGATGAGGATGGAATAATTTTATTTTCAGTATCATTAGAAGTAAAAATTAATGGAATTAATTTTCTAATTAAACCACCATCTTCAATTAATGAAAGCAATCCTATTAAACCAACTTTTTCAAAATCAAAAAACATTAATAATTTCAATGTGAATAATTTTTTAACAACCGAACTTAATGATGTTAATAAAACTTATGAAGAAATAAATGCAGCCATTAAGGCACTTGCTATGCAAACAATTGTTGGCCCAAGTATAACAACCAATAATTCTAATTCAATTAATTTTAGTATTATGTGAAATGACTTATATGTTCTTGATAAAGATCCATTGGGGCTATTTATTGAAAACCCCTTTAATAAAACTTTAGAAATCAAATATGAATTTATTAAGAAAAATCCAAATGATAATTTATATGAAGTATTTACTTCTGTTGTAGATGGAAAAATATATAAATGGGTAAACATTAAAGCGTCTGTTTTCTCTCGTAATAATTCAAATTATGAGTATGATTTCTTAAATATCAACGGAATTTTAAATCCTTCTTTTGAATTTAAATTAGCAGTTAAATTGACTTAAAAATTCTAAAAAACAATAAATTCTAGTAGAATAATTCCTAAAAGAATCCCACATGTATATCCAATAAAAATGCATGAAAAGAATAAAGTTACTTTATTATTCTTTTGTTTAAGCTTTTTTGGTTTTGAAGATTTCATATAAATTCCTTAAGTAAAGCTAATAATACTTTTTTCGATAATAATATGTTGATTTGTCACAACTGAATCAAAAATTATTTCAACATAAAATAATATTTCATCTTTTGGATTAGTAACTGTTTTTTGAAAATTAATTTTAAATATAGGTTTTTGACTTCATTTATAATTGCTCATAATTGAATCGAAACCAACAAAGACATCCTCATTAAAATAATAACCATCCTTAATGGTATCAATTGAGCGTTTTACATCATCAATATTAATCAGTGTAATTGGATTTTTAGTAGATATAATAACATCTTTATTTGTGCTTGTATTAATAGCTGCAATAAATTCATTTATCAATTGAGAATTATAAGCATTTTTTGCCATAAAACCTGTAAATTTAATAGTTTTATCAAATGATGCTCTATTTTTAAACTCTTCACCAATAGATAAAGAGACCAGAACACTTAAGTCATCTCCTATTGAAGAAACTTCTATGGGAGTAGCACTAATCTTGTTCCCACCTAAATTAACATCAGGAGGAAACACGATATCATCAGCAACAGTTAACACAATATTTTTCTCAGGATCAACAACATTTGCAACAATGCTTGCGGTAATTTGAGATTGAACAACACCTAAAAATTCTTCCTTTATAGTTAAGGTAATTTTATCTTTGAAGGGATCTGTAATTGAAGATTGTTTAATTTTAGTTATGATTTCATCTTCTGCAGTAATTTTAAAAGGATTATTTGTAACTTGACCTTTTCCTTCTACTACAAAGAACTCTTCATATTCAAAAGGAGTTCCGATACCTGATCTAACGTATATTTTAAAACTAGGAATCTTAGAATCCCTTTGACTTGGAAATGCTGAATCAGAAGAAGGATCAATT
This sequence comes from Mycoplasmataceae bacterium, assembly GCA_030154525.1. Taxonomy (GTDB): domain Bacteria; phylum Bacillota_I; class Bacilli_A; order Mycoplasmatales; family Metamycoplasmataceae; genus UBA710. The sequence continues at coordinate 6,477 of JAGUQV010000150.1, forward strand.
CAATCTTTGAAAACATACTCAACTCCTGCATTTGATGCTCTATTTTTAAACAATGTTGGAACTTCTAAAGAAAATAAACCTTCCATATATGATTCTAAAACGGTGCCCATTGGTTTTTCATCTTCACTTGTTTTAAATTTAAGTGCTTCATTCATTCCTATTTTATTCTTATCATCATCAATAAAATTTTTGACCTTTGACACATAATCATCAACACCAACTTCAGTATCAAATCCATAAATTTCAAATTTTTGATACGTCTGTGCATAGTAATTATCATTTAAGATACCTTTACTAAAATCAATATTAATAGTTAATTTAGTGGGTGTAGCATTGTCTTGAGATAAACTTGTTATTTTTCACTCGACATCATTTAACTGTGCTTTTGTCATATTTGATACAATATCTTCTTCTTTAATGTTTTTTGCAAAAATACCAGGTAAAATTTCTTTTTTATTATTTTTATCAACATAAAAAAGATCCTTTAGTGAAAAGTTATTTCTAAATAAATTAATAGCTCCTTTAACATCATTTTCTTGTGGTGTTTTTTTAAATCCATAAAATCCAGCACCTGAAATCTTAATAAAACTCTCGACTCTATTAT
>JAGUQV010000065.1 GCA_030154525.1 Mycoplasmataceae bacterium
TCACAGTTATTAAAAAAAATTCATAATTTTTCTTATTACTATTAAGATTTTTATTTTTTACTAAATATAAAAATTTAATTTTAAATTTAATATAAAATATAAATACAAAACTATTTCTTTGATTTTCTTAAAGGAGACAAATTATGAAAAAAGCAATTAAACAAAAACTATTAAACTTGATAACAATAAATCCAATAGACTATTGTATTAGAACCTCTCTTACAACAAGGCATATTGATATTTTAAAGTATGTTAAAAAGGATAGTTTTCTTTCGTTTATTAATAAAGAAACTAATCAATTAGAAATATCAACAGCTTCAGGAGTTGCTTTTTTTGAAGAAGAATTAAATAATGCATCAACTGTGGAATCATTTGTAAATATTATTACTAAAAATGGTTTTGTTATTTCACCAACAATGTTATCAAGTTTAAATACAAATTTTTCAGTTAATAAAAAGAAGGTAACAACTCATTTCACTACGGAGATGAAATCATCTAAAAAAATATTTACTGGTATTAATAGAATTGCAAAACAATTTTATAATGATTCAGCAATTTGACCTTTGCACGTTTCATATCAATTTTTGAAAGGTAAAATTGGAAATAGTGTTGCAATTAAGGCCCCAATAGTTATTCAAAAAGTTGAAGTTGTGGAAGAAGCAGCAAAACTATTCTTGAGAAGAATTGATGATGAAATAATTGTTAATGAGAAATTATGCGTAGTTTTAAATAAAGAATACAAAAGTGGTATGAATTCAAATGAATTATTAAAACCTCTTCCCTTAGAGGAAAATATTAAGAAATTTGAAACAATGGTAGGTTACCCTATTAATTGCAACTACAATGGATTAGAAGATTTTGTCAAGGAAGATAGTAAAGAATTAGTTGAAAATTATTCAATACTACAAGTAGAAGCGTCTGCAGTATTTGGTATTTTTGAACCTGGTGGTTCTGCTTTAAAACAAGATCTTGAAAAGATTATCGAATTAAACTCAGATCCTTTTGAATCTCAAATGGAAGGAAATTTTAAATCAATTAAATACTATGAGGATAAAGTTATTAAAGAATCAGATATTCTTGAGATAAATCGTCCACTAAATATTTTCCAAAAATATGCTGTTGCTTCTTCGTTGAAGCAATCAACTTTGATATATGGTCCCCCAGGTACTGGAAAATCTGAAGTTATTGCTAATATTATTTCGAATGCCTTAATTCATGGTAGAAGTGTATTGATGGTTTCAGAAAAAAAAGCTGCTTTAGATGTTCTAACTTCTCGTATAAATTCACTTTCGCAATTTACGTTGTATTTATGTGACAACAGGAACATTGAAGGGTTTTATAAAAAAATAGATTCTCTAAACACAATTTTAGGTACACAGTGATATCGTGAACCTTCTAGATATTCAAGAAATTCCATTATTGAACCATTAAAAATGGATAAAAATGAGCTAATGTTTTTTAATAATTATCAAGATTGATATGCCGAACTTGCTGTACTTGTAAAAAAACATTGAACAATAGAAGAATACAATGACAATATTTTCAATCTTGATTATTCAAAATATCAAGAATTAAAAAATGATTTAGGTGAACAAATTTGTAATGAATGATTATCAAACATTTTTATTGAAGGTTTTGAAAATACTAGTGTTTATGAGACAATACAACGTTTTATGGTTGAATATAATATTTCTAAAATTGATGACTTTTTTGATGAGTATTTAAAATACAAGAAATTTATCAAGAAATTTAAATTTGAAGAAGAATATACAGCAAATGAAATGCTTAAACAAATTAAGAAAATTAAACAAAAAATTTCAGTTAACATTAAATTAGTTGAATCTTATTTGTTGGGTGGTAAGAAAACTACTACTACTTTTGAAAATTATTTTGTTTTTAAGGAGAAATATGGAAACTCACAAGAATTTGAAGATTTTGTTTCAAAATCATCAAAACAAAAATCAGAGTTTTTAGAAAGAATAGATGATTATATTTCATTTACTAAGAAATTATTTTCAAAAAAACCTGAACTTAAGGAAATTCCTAAAGAAGAATTAACTAAATTTTCAATACTTTCAGAAAATTTTAAAGAAAAATATAAGAAAGAAATTAGTAAATATGATTGATTATCTTTTTTTGTTGAAAATGGAAGAAAAATTGAAAAATTCTTGGGTGTCTTTAATGAAGTCAGTGGAGATGCATCTAAATCAGAAATAATTTTTGCTGAATTTGTTACGAATAAGAAAATTATTAATGATATTGATAATTGTGAATTGCCACTTAAAGCAGTTAAAAATATTTCAAAAAATATGACTGAAAATATTAATATGTTTAAAGATTTTATGGAAAACATTGATATTTTAGAATCAGAATTTGTTGAAGACTTTATTTCATTTAAGGACTTCTTCGCTTTTGACAATTTATTTCTTTTAGAACTTTACAAAATTAAAGACATATTTAATGCGAAAAATCAAGTCATGTTAAAAGAATGACCATGATTATCTTTACCATATGTAAAAGTTTTATATTTAGAAAGTTTTACATTATTTGATTTATCAACTGTAGGCGAAATTATGCAACATATTACTTCCCCAATTACACATGAACAATTTTCAAAATTAAAAATGGTTTCATTATGAAATGATATTATTAAAGATATTCCTATGTTTTTAGAAATAAAAGGTATTCACTTACAAGACATTATTACACAATTGCGTAAGGAAGCAATTAGATCTTCTTCGATAGTTGAAGAACTAATTTTCAAAAAATACATTAATGCTTTAAGAGCTTATTTGATGAAATTATCAAAAGATGAAAAAGATGAAATTGCTAATGTTTTAAGAATTGCTTCATCGGGAACATATCCACCAATTACACAATTCGTTAAGAGGTATTATAGTTCATTAAAGAAATTATTCCCTGTTTGAGTTTGTCGCCCAGATAATGTCTCTGACATGATTCCTTTAGTGGAAGAAGAATTCTATTATGGAATTTTTGACGAGGCTTCTCAAATGTCAATTGAAAGATCATATCCACTAGTTTATAGATGTAAAATTAAGGTTGTTTCTGGTGACGATAAACAACTTAAACCATCTTCTTTCTTTATGTCAAGAAGTGCAGAAGGTGATTTTGATTTAGATGATTTTGATGCTGCAGAATCTTTATTAGAGAGAGCAAAAGTTTCGTGATGAAATGAATTTCATCTAAAAAATCACTATCGTTCTGATTCAAAGGAATTAATTGAGTTTTCAAATAAATTTATTTACAATAATAACTTAGAAGTTGCCACTAAATGTGGTGTTAATGAAAAAGGAATCGATGTTTACGACATAAATGGTGTTTGAAATCAAATGAACCAAGAAGAAGCTGATAAAGTGGTTGAGTTGCTTGTCGAACTTCATGCTGTATATGAGAAAATTTTGGTTGTAACTTTTAATTCTAAGCAATCACAATTAATTGAAAGTTTATTGGTTGAAAAATCTTCAACCTTCCCCGAATTACTAAAAGAGAAATTGGAAAATAATGGAATTATAATTACTAATCTTGAAAATGTTCAAGGTAATGAGGGAGATTTAGTTATCCTTTCTATTTCATATGGTAAAAACGCAGAAGGTGTATTGAGAAATAATTTTGGTCCGTTGAATGCCAAGGGCGGATCGAATAGATTGAATGTTGCTATTACGAGAGCAAGAACTAAAA
>JAGUQV010000045.1 GCA_030154525.1 Mycoplasmataceae bacterium
TTACAAAGAAGCCATTTCAACAAGTGGTAAAAAAACAAAAATAACTTTAGCTAATCGATCTTATTTACTAAAGTCAAGTGATGAATCAGTTCGTAAAACAACTTTCAATAATTGAAATGATGCATATTTGCAGCATAAAGGAACATTTGCAAATTTATTATATCAACACTTTAAAAATATTTCAACATGAGCTAATACAAGACAATTTGATTCAAGTGTTGAATCGTTAATTGATGAAGATAAAGTAGATAAACAACTTTTGACAATTTTATATGATTCTGTTCAAAAAAATATTCATCACTTTCAAAGATTTTATGTTTTGAAGAAAAAGTTTTTCTTAAAAAAATTCAAAAAACCTATGAAATCTTGAGATGGTATGTTACCTTTGGTTAATGTCAAGTTTGATTACACAATCGAAGAAATGCAAAAAGAAGTTTATAAGTCGTTAAATCCAATGGGTAAAGAGTATCGTGACAAAATAAGGGAAATGTTTGATAATAGATGAGTTGATTATATACCTGTACAAAATAAAAGGTCTGGTGCATATTCAATAGGTGGATCATATGGATTGGATAAGAAGTATATATTAATGAATTTTGATGGTTCTATAAGATCGGTTTCAACACTAGCACATGAAGCAGGACATTCTATGCATTCATTCTTTTCTGACAATGAACAACCTATAAGTCTTGCCTCATATCCAATATTTTTAGCTGAAATAGCTTCAATATTTAATGAATTAATGTTACAAGACTATTTGCTGAAAAATACTAAAAACGATAAACTTAAATTTCACTTACTATCAGAAGCAATTGAAGATTTCGAAGGAACTGTTAGAAGACAAACGATGTGATCCAATTATGAATTTGATTTATACAATTTAATTGATCAAGGTAAATCTATGTCAACATTTGATGCAATAAAAGAAGTTTATGCCAAAAATGCTGAAAAATATAAAATCAAAAAAAATCAAAAATTTGATAAAGATTCACAATTAATAGCATCAGTTATTGTTCCACATTTTTATTATGATTTTTATGTGTATAAATATGCAATTGGATTTGTTGTTGCGAACACATTTTTTCAAAAATATAAAAAAGATGGTCCTGATGTACTAGAAAAATATATTAATAAATTTTTAAAAGCTGGAGGTAATGATTGACCAGTTCAAATTTTAAAAGATGCAGATATTGATCTTTATAATGTTAATATTTATGATGAAGCATTCCTAATATTGAAAAACAAAATTGATGAATATGAAAGAATTGGGAATATTATATTTAAATAATAATTTTATTTGTCTGTTAATTCTCTTATCTTATTTGCAATTGCATTACTATTATTATCACCTATTTTAGTTTTCAAAACCTTTTTTAAATCATTAGTTGAATTTTTCATGGGAAACCCATATTCCCCAGCTTTTATTAACATCTCTAAATCATTTCCTGAATCACCAAAGGTAACTATATTATTTGAAGCAATGCCCAATTTATCTGCTAACATTTTCAAAGCTGTTCATTTGGAATGATCCTTAGGATTAATATCTATAAAAACAGCATTAGTAAGGAAAACACTTTGTTTACCCTTAAAGGTTTTTTGTATTTCAGGAAAATATTTAAGACAATTTACCTCAGTTCCAAATAGTGAAATTTGAGTTATTTCTTCTTCACTTAAAAATGTATTTGAACCATTTTTAATTAATTCTCTTATTTCTAAATCAAGTGAGTCGGTAATTAAAGTATTGTTGCTAAATTTCCTATCTGGCCAAGAATAGGTATTCTTGTTTGTATGAATAGTAAAAAAGAAATCATTTTTCTTGGCAAATTCCATCATGAAAAGATATGTTTTCGGATCAAGACTACTTAAAAACAATATTTCATCTTTCCTAACATCATAAACTAATGAACCGTTATTGCAAATGAAGTAATCAACATTAGGCATCATATCTAATAATATTTGAGTTCTAGAAAGTGCTCTTCCTGTCGCAATAACAATAATATTATTTTTTGACTTAGCATAATCAAAAGCATCATTAGTTTCTTTATGTGGTTTTCCACTATCTGTCAGAATAGTTCCATCAACATCAGTAGCAAACATCATTTTCATAAAACCTCTTTTTATACTATTAGTATATATTATTAAATTAATTTATATTTATTTATCTTTTCTTTTTTTATTTTTTCAATTGAAAAAATTAGTGTAAATTCACCTTTTATGGTTGCCGGCATTCTACTAATTAGTTCACTTGCCGTTCCATAAAAGTGTTCCTCAAATTTCTTAGTTAATTCTTTAGCGATAAATATTTTTTCAGTACCCTTAAATACTTGATCTAAAATTTCAAGGGTAAACAATAATTTATGAGGAGCAATAAAAAATACATAAGTACCGCTGTTAATATTTTTAATTTGATTAGTCATAGCTTCTTTTTTGTTTTTCGGAAAACCAAGAAATGTAAAGTTTGAATTGAATCCAGATATAGCAATTGATGTGGTTAACGCAGAAACTCCTGGAATAACTTCAAAATCAAATCCTATTTCCTTTATCTCCTTTAGCAAATTAAATCCAGGATCAGCAATTATTGGCATTCCAGCATCACTAACTAGTGCAACACTATTATTATTTTTCAAAAGTTCGATGATCCCTTTGGTGGAAGGCAACTCATTAAAGTTATGATATGATATTAATTTCTTTCCTCTAATATCCAAATAATTTAATAAAACTTTGGTTGTTCTTGTGTCTTCGCAAGCTATGTAGTCAACAATTTTCAATGTTTCTATTGCTCTTAAAGTAATATCCTTTAGATTACCAATTGGAGTACCTACTATATAAAGTTTACCAGTCATAAAGTTCCAATAATTTTAATAAAAAATTTTCTTTTTGTAAATTAAAGTTCCCCCTATTGATAATACTTTTTTTAAATATAGAAATCATATTATGAATTTTTGAATAATCAATATCTTCATCTTTATATTGATTTATCAACTTAATGTGATTCGGAAACAAAGGATGATCATCATTAATTAATGTTTGAACTTGAAAATAAAAATATTCTAAAATATTCATTGAGTATGAAAAATTGTCTTTTGCAATTATGTTGCTTAAATCTAGTTTCATTCTATTGGGGTGGTCTATGCCAACTTCCAATGCTTTCATTATTTTAGAATATGTTGTTTCAAATTTTAATAAATCAATTTCATTTATCTTTTCAATATTGGGATAAGTATTTGCAAATAATCTAATATATTTTTCCTTAATACCAAGTTTTATAAAATCCTTAATAATTTCATTTGTGGCAGGTCTTTTTATCATGATGTTTTGTGCCCTTGACTTTATAGTTGATATCAAAAAATCGATCCTATTAGTTGTCATTATTATGTAAGTATTTTTAGGCGGTTCCTCAATGAATTTAAGAAGTGAATTTAATGAGGAATTATTACCCAAGTGAACATCTTTAATAATTAGAATTTTTTTCTTATTATTGACCAATGAAGTATTTGATACTTCTTTTAATGTAGAAACAATACTTTCCTTAGAAATGAGGTTTTTTTCTGGATTAATAACAATTAAATCAGGATAGTTTAATTCCTCGATGTTTTTATAAGACATGCATTTATCATTTTCGCAAATCATTAATTTAATTGCTTCAAATGCAGCTTCAAATACATCAACTCCAAGCTCTCCAAAAAATAAATATGCATGAGAAAATTTATTGTTTTTTTTAGCATTTTCAATTACTTTTAAAGATTGTATTTTGGTAGACATATTAATAAATTATAAAGTATTTAATTAGTTGTTAACTTATTATTAAAAATTTTGTCAAATTCATTAATAACAATGTTTGCAACTTTTTCAATACTCAATGTTCCATCAATAATAATGAATCTTTTGAAATCATTTTTAATAATAGTTTCATATCCATCAAAAACTTTTTCATAAAATTCAAGTCCACCATTTTCCAATCTATCTAAACCTTTATTTTGTTTATTCAATCTTTCAATTGCTACTTTAGGAGAAATTCTAAAAAAAAATGTAAAATCAGGTTTCATGTTATTAGTAACAATTGAATTAAGTTCTTGAATTTTTGGTATTCCCAAATTTCTACCTTTCCCTTGGTAAGCAAGAGATGAATCTATAAATCTATCACATATTACAATTTTATTGTCTAGTAATGCTGGGTTAATAATTCTTGTTATGTGTATTTTTCTAGACACTAAATAAAGAAGAGCTTCTGACATGGGGTCTATTTCAAATTCAGGAGACAGAACAAAATTTCTAATATATTCTGCTTCTTTTATACCTGTTCCACCTGGTTCTCTTGTAAAAAGAAAATCCTTATTTTTGTAGTTTTTCTTAACATATTTTTTTAAATTATCAATGGCTGTTGATTTTCCAGATCCATCTAATCCCTCGAATGTGATAAACATTAAATAGCTTCTTTTCTATTTTTTAGCGCCTGTAAAAACGTTAGCTTATCAATGTATTCAATTGTCGCACCGACAGGAACTCCATTTGCTAGATGAGATACTTTTGTTATTTCTGAAAGATTTTCATTTAAGAAATTAGCAGTCAATGTTCCCTCTATTGTTGCACTTAGAGCAATAACAACTTCCTTAAAATTCAAGCAATATTTTTGAAGTTTAGAAATATCAATATCCATTTTTCTTGAAAAATCATTATTAAATAAAATAGGAAAAACAAAATATTTTCCCTGAAAAATTCCTCATTCCTCATACCTTAGTATATCTTCAATGGATTCAACAATCATCAATTTATCTTCTCTCATTTTCGAAGAACAAATAGAGCAAGTTTCATCTATTGTGTAATTTTGACAAATAATACAATTGTGCACTTTTTCCTTTAAATTATTTAACAAAAATAAAAATTCTTTAAACTCATCTTCATTAAATTTTAGTATTTGATTAGCCATTTTTTTGCTCTGTTTAGCTCCAATTCCAGAAAATTTTTGAAAAAAAATAGACAGATTAGATATTTCAGAAACACTCATTTAAAATGGCATTCCCTGTTGATTTTTGGGAGATATTTTTTCATACTCATCATTAATATTTTCTAAAATTTCATTAGTTGCAATAATGATAATATCTTGCAACATTTCTTTGTCTTCAGGATCAATCAGAACTTCATTTATATTAATTTCAAGAATCTCTCTATTTCCATTCGCCTTTATTAAGATTCCTTGTTTTTCAACAGAAAATATTTTTGATTTTAATTCAATCTCTTGTTTTTCCATCATGGATTGCATTTTCTTAGCTTGCTCCATTATTTTTTTCATATCCATAAATAAACCTACTTTCTCTTAAATATTTTTCCAAAAATATCCATTCCTTTTTTTTCTGCTTCCAGAGATTCTTTCTCTTTTTTGTTATTAACGCTAACCTTTGGTAGTGATGGTAGTGGTACTGGTTCTGGAAGTCTATCTTTTGATTTTAATTCTTTAAAAAGCTCTGCTGAATCTAAAAAATTTATTTTTGTTATGGCATAAAAATGTTTGTTTTTACCAAAAACTTCAAGAATAAATTCTTTAAAAACATTCGTCAAACTAGTTAAGGTCAAAAAATCAATAGATGCTTTATCCTCCGAAGACATCAATATAAAGTTTTTAGATGTAGTTATTATTTTACAATTTTCTAAATAACTTATTATTTCTGCATATTTTTCATCATTTAATAATAAGCCTTCACTCAATTTAGTTTTTGAATCAACTACTTCTTGCTTATCGCCAAGCAAGAATAAATTAATTATATCTGGTTGAGTTAAAACAGTTGCTCTAGTGTCATATTTATTTTCTTCTTCCAATGAGTTGTTAAATGTAAAAGGTTCTTCAATCATTTCCTCATCTTTATTTTGATTGGACATATTAAATGATTCAGTTTTTCTAGTGTCATTTGTGAAAGTTTTATCTTCTATCATCTCTTTTGTTGAGAATTCGTTGGTATCATAAACAATTCCTTGATTATCTGTTTGACCTAAAATAGAACCTTCTACATAGTCACCATCAATATTGGATTCATTTGATAATGTTAAAATATCAGTAACTTCCTTAATTATTTTATCTTCATTTGAAAAGTTATTTTTACTAAATGAGTCGTCATTAATTGCATCAACTTTTTCTATTTTCGTTTGATCTTTCATAATTTTGTTTTCAAATAAATTATGCTCCTTATTTCCCTCTTGCACTATAACTTCTTCATTTGTTATTGATGACTGTGGATTGTCAGCATAATCAGTAATATTTACATTAGTATTAGTGTTTGTTTCCTGTTGTTTGATAATAAAGTTATCTGTGATTTCACTAATATTTCTATTTTCTTCCTTATAATTAGATTCTTTTCCTTTATCAAATACTTCATTTTTCTTGATTGTGTTGAAATTTGAATTCTGTAAATCACTTGCTAAAGAGCATATTTTAATTATTGTTATTTGAAATAATTGTTGTGGAATATCACTATATTTTATCTCATTTAATAAAATAATTAAAAGATCAATAATGTCATAAACAAATTCACTTTTGAGCTTTATTTGATTTAATATTTCAATATCAAACTCTTCAATTATTGATTTATCTCCTGTTTTTTGATATAACAAATGATCTTTCAATAATCTAATTAATGAATTAATTAATCTTTGTATATCAATTCCTTGGTCAATCAATTCATCAAATAATTTTAAAGCTAGTCCAACGTAATTATCTACAAAATAATTTAGTAATAAAACTTGATTTTCCTTTGATGTTAAACCAAAAATATCATCAATCTCTTTTAATTTTATATCAGAACTTGAATATGCATTAATTTGATCTGCAATTGAAAGTGCATCTCTCAAAGAACCATTTGACAACATTGCAATCATGTTAGTGACACCATCTTCATATTTTATTTTTTCTTTAGCAAAAACAAATTTCAATTGTTTTTCAATAATGTCTCGATTAATTCTCTTAAAATTATATCTTTGCACTCTACTTAAAATAGTAAGTGGTAATTTATCAGGGTCAGTTGTTGCCAAAATAAAAATAACATGTTTGGGAGGTTCTTCTAGCGTTTTCAAAAGCGCATTAAAAGCACCTTTTGTAAGCATATGGACTTCATCAATAATATAAATTTTATATTTAAATTTTGTTGGAACAAATTTAACTTTCTCTCTCAATTCTCTTATTTCATTTATTCCATTATTTGACGCTGCATCAATCTCTATAGTATCAACTGAATTATTAATTGTCATGATGCATGAAGGACATGCTATTTCAACTTTAATATTATGACCACAATTCACAACGTTAGCAAAAATTTTGGCGACAGAAGTTTTCCCAGTTCCTCTAGGACCAGAAAAAAGATATGCATGTGAAATTTTTTTCAATTTAATTAGATTAACTAGCGTTTTTACAATATGTTCTTGACCTTCAACCTCGCTAAAATTAGCTGGTCTATATGTTCTGTAAAGTGCTTTATAATTCATAAAATAATTTTATCATTTTGTTTAGTAAAAATAGTAAAAATTTATTATTTATAATTTTTATACAACAAAAACATTTTATAATTTATAATATAGAAGTAAAGGGTTACATTAATTATGAATATAAAAAAATTGCTTTTCAAATCAACTGAAATAAATGGAATAGTTTTAAGAGGGTGAATTACTGCAAATAGAGGAAATACCAAAATTAGATTCATTGATATTAATGACGGTTCCACAATAACATCTTTGCAGTTAGTTATTAAGTCAACTGTTAGTAATTTTTCTGATATAGAGAAGTGGAGAATAGGATCTTCAATATTTGTCTCTGGAAATTTATTAAAATCAAAAAGTCAGGGTCAAGAGTTTGAATGTGATGTGCTAGATGTCCAATTATTATCATTATCTGATGATGATTTTCCTATTCAAAAACAAGAAATTAGTTTTGAAACATTGAGAGATAATTTCCACACAAGACATAGAACTAACATACTAAGATCTGTAATGTTAATAAGATCAACACTTTCTAAGGAGATACACAATTTTTTTGATAAAGAAGATTTTTTATATATGAATTCGCCAATAATCACTTCGAATGATGGAGAAGGAGCTGGAGAAGCTTTTATAGTTGATAGTGAAGCTGACAAAAACTTTTTTTTAAAAAAAGCAACACTTTCTGTAACTGGACAATTACATGCAGAATCATATGCAATTGGATTTAAAAAAGTATATACATTTGGTCCAACATTTAGAGCTGAAAAATCAAATACAAAAAAGCATGCTGCGGAATTTTGAATGGTGGAACCAGAAGTAGCTTTTTTTGAATTACAAAATATCATTAAATTAGCAGATGACATGTTGAAAACAGTTATAAAAAATACAATTTCAAAACATAGTGCTGAATTTGAATTTCTAGATAATAAAAGCGAAAATAAATTATTAAAAAATTTGTGACAGTATCTTGATAATCCATTAAAAATTATTGATTATAAAGAAGCTATCAAAATATTAGAAAAAGCCACAATTGTTTTCGAAAATTCAGAGATTAAATTTGGAATTGATTTATCTACTGAACATGAAAGATATTTATCTGAAAATCACTTTAAAGGCCCTGTTGCAGTTATTAATTATCCCAAGGATTTTAAAGCCTTTTATATGCATTTAAATGGAGACAAAAAAACAGTAGCAGCATTTGATTTGCTAGTTCCTGGTATTGGGGAATTGATAGGCGGCTCACAAAGAGAAGTAAGAATAGAAATATTAAATTCAAGGATGAGAGAATTAGGAATTGATGTAGAAGACTTGAAATGATATTTAGATTTACGAAGATTCGGAGATTCGGGTTCATCAGGATTTGGTTTAGGTTTCGAAAGGCTAATTATGTATGTAACTGGTATTGAAAATATAAGAGATGTAATTCCTTTCCCAAGAACAGTGGGTAATTTAAAAATGTAGTTTATGATATAATTTATATAAAATGTTACTAATTTTTATGAATTATAGAAGGAGTTAATTATGATTTCAATAATAACATCAATTTTTTCAAATGATATAAGCAAGAACTTTTTTAGTAGTATTTTGGAGCAAAAAAAAGAGACATTCGAACTAATAATTTTGACTAACAATATTTCTTCAATGCTAGCAAATAAAATAAATGAAATTGAGGGTAATTCTAATATTAAATTGCAAGTAATTTTCACAACTAGAAAAATTGGTTTTAATGAGTCTATTATTGAAGGAATTAAATTAGCAAAAGGGTCTCATGCAGTTATTGCAAATCCAGAGGAACCACTTTCTAAAACATTTGTTATTGATGCAACAAAAATTATCAACAACAATAAAGAAGTTGATATTTTTGAGTTTAAAGCTTCTTTTAAGGGATTCGAAAAATGAACTCCTAAAAAAAGATGCAATTTAAAACCTAATTACCCCTTTTTAATTTCAGAATATCCAAAAATAGTAGCTTTTTCTTTTCCATTTATTTCAAATAAAATATTTAAAGTTTCTTTAGCGCAATTTGTCAGCAACAAAACTACATACATTGAAACAAATACACATTTATCAATGCAATTCTTATATATGTTATTTTTATATGCCAATATATATATGTATGTTGATATTCCATATTTAGGCATCTTAATTAAGAAAGAAGATTTGCCAAACTATTTAAATTTCTACAAGGAATGAAAAGATATTAGTAGTAAATATTTTTTAGAAAATAAGTTATTACAAGAGATTGAATATAGTCAAATTTATAGTACTGAAATTATGATACCTGCATTATACTCACACAAGAGATTGTTGACTGTTCCAATTAGATTTGGAACAACAAAAAATCTATCTTTTAAAATTTATGAAAAAAACAACAGATTAAGAATACAAAATTTTCCTTCGTTCAAATATACCAATAAATACATGTTGTTGAATTTATTGGAAACTGAGTATCTCAATAAATCACATCCCCCTAATGAGTGAAGCAGGATACTTAAAATATTTAGAGAATAATGAAAAAGGTACAAAAACAGGCTGGTTTTTGAATCAGAATATTATCAATATTAATAGATTTAATAATATTTTTATTGATTGCTATATCAACATCATTAATTGCATTGAAGAAAGAGAATAATAATTTAATTATATTGTCTTGAGGTTATTATGTGTGATTAGTGTTACTCATTGTTGAAATAATAATTCTATTCATTATAATTCCATTATTCCTTAAGGGAAGAACGATCGGTATGCTTTCTTGCAAAATAAGCATATTATCTTTGCAGGAAGATCCTACATTATTTATAGTTCTCAAAAAAAACCAATTGTATTCATTTCTTTGAATTTTTTCAATATTAGTATTTATGTTGTTCATATCCCCTGAATTAGCTCAAAAGATGTCTTTAATATCTAGTCAAGGTAATGTTGAGGAAGATAAGCTGGTGCTTGAGGTTTGAGAAAAGGCACTAATTGCAATTCCTTCAACCACATCAGGAATAATTATTTTTATTAACATTTTGACAATTTTTTCAATTAATATGAATAAAAATATGTACGGTATAAATGATAAATTTACTAACACAAAATTAGTTTATACAAAAAAATGAATAGAAATATTTGATAAAAACGACAAAGTAATTTTAAAAGAAAAAAGAAAAAAACATAATTTGATTTGAAAGGATTAACATGAATCAAGAAATTAACATGAACAAAGAGGAAATAGGTTTATTTGAAGAAAAGATATTTGAAGGATTAAATCAACAGCAAAA
>JAGUQV010000114.1 GCA_030154525.1 Mycoplasmataceae bacterium
CTTTAATAATGACTTTGAAGAGGATTTAGCTAAGTTAGGAATCTATCCAGCTAGAATTAAGTCTAATATAATGAATAATAAAGATGTAACAAAATATCTTTCAATTAAAAATCAATATCGTCAAAATTAGTTAAATGGTATTTGAACTTTGTTGTAAATAGATCTTGTGAGTGTTTTAGAGCTATAAATCTGATTTATAAGTATTTTAATATATAATTTTTGAAATAATAAGATGCAAATATAAAATCAAAATAAACGGGGTTAACGTGAAAAAAATAGTTATACAAACATTAGTTGATATTGACAAGTTGAAGGGTTTTAAAATTCAGAAATTAAATAATCGAAATTTAATATGTTTAGAAATACCTAGAGATTTAATTAAATTTATTAAAGACCAAACAAATATAACTAATTCAAGTATCTATTTTTTAATGAATGAAGAAAACAATGGTTTATATGCAGGGCAAACCGATAATCTTTTCCAAAGAATTAATGACCACAATAGAACATTTAACCAAGATAATAATAATCGTAATTTTACAAAAATAATTGCTTTTATTGATGAAAACAATGGCTTATCCAGAACATATATAGACTATTTGGAATGACATTATATATCTGAACTGAAGAAAAGTAATTCATGAATAAGAATGAATAGCCAACCGAGAGATAAAAAACCAACCATAAGTGAATTTGAAGAACCATTACTATTAGATTTAATTTCAAGTATAGATATATTATTGTTTTGTAATGGAATCTCTTTTGAAGTTAAACAAATAAAAAACAAAGAAATATTTTCTTGCAATAAAGCAAAAGCTATATTTGAAGATGGACAATTGATAATATTAGCAGATTCGATTTTACCAAACATTGATGAGAGAAAAGATAAAATAAATCCTGATAATAATTATTATAAAGAACAAATTAAAAACTTTGAATCAATGATTAGTCAATTTGAAGAATGGGAATCACAAGGAGTGGTAGAAAAAAATAATGATGATGATTATAAGGTTTTGATAGACCTTAAGTTATGATCACCTTCAAAAGCATGCAACTATGCCAAAGGTCATTATGCTACAAGCGGTTGAACAGAGTGAAAGAATGAAAAAGGCCAAACTCTAGATGAAGTTTATAGGAAATAAATAATAATTGTTGATTAGAATTGTAAAATATATTTTAAGTAATTTAAGTTTTGTTTTCACTTTTATTTTAATTGGAAGGTCTAATAAAATTATGTTATCTTTTATTTAATTTTATAAATTTTCTTATAATCTTCAATGGTTAATTCAACATCTTCTCATTTCTTAGTAACATCATTTTTATTGTTAGAATATTTATTAATATAATTAGCAATTTCAAGTCTTTGAATTTCATGTAATTTTTTAATAATTTCTATTTTAGATAAGTTTTCAGCTAGGTGGATTTTTTTATGGCAGTTTGGACATAATGGGAATAAATTAACAGTAACATCTAATTCAATATCTTTTAATTTTTTGTATTTACATGACAGTGGTACCAAATGATGAACCTCAATATAATTTTCTTGAGAAGATTTAGAAATAAAAGAGATATGGTTTGAATCAATCGAACAAAGATAATTATATTTTTGCGCTATAAGCGTAACAAGATGTTTATTTCTATGATAGTTTTTTATACTAGTTGTTGATGTTCTTTTCTTTTCTTCATTATTTAATTTAAATTCATTAAGTTCTATTTTTCTTTCTCTATCATAAGGTTCGACAAAATCTTCTTCAATATTAATATTATTACCTAGTGAACTTGAATTTAATGTCTTCGAAAAAAATCTTGAAAGAGAATTCATTTTTTCCAATTCTTTAAGGTCATTTGAATTAATGCCAAAGATATGTTTAATAAGGTCATTGCTTATATTAATTTTATTAAATTTTAAAAAAGATAAAAGAAAAATAAAGCACTCAGAGACAAAAGTATTTTTTTTGTAATTTTCATGATTTAAAAATCTTTCTTTTAATAAGTGATTTTCAAGAAGGCTATAATTTTTGAAGTATAATTTTAACTCTTCAACAATATTGTTTCTTTTAACTACCTTCAACAATGAATAATTCTTTTGAGATTCTCTAAAAAAAAGTAGTGACAAGGATATTTCATTATTGAACATATTTTCAACAAATAATTCTTTCTTTTGTATTTTTTGGAGTGTGCTCCTCAATAAGTCACAAAAATTTTCAGTCTTGTTATTTCATTCGTTAGACAAAATATATAAAGTTTTTTCTATCTCTCTATAAGTGTTTATTAAATATTCTTCATCATTAATATTTGAAAAAATAAATAATGTTGAAAATGCTCATTTCTTATTTTTGTTTCATTCTTCATAATTATGAATATCATTTCCAAAAAGATTTCCCTTCTCAGAAATTGAATATCTTTCATTCGTAGCAGTGAGAAGTCCTAAATTTTCAAAAAACACTTTATATTGTTTGATTTTTTCTTGTAGACTTGCTTTATCTTCATTAACGCCATTATTAATAATGGCTTTAAGATTTGAAAAAGCCTTAAGAATTGATGTACAGTCTCTTCTGTTAGAATTAAAAAAATTATAAATTGCATTTTCTTGAGATCCAGATATAAAGTTTTTTAATCATTCTTCATTAGAGATGAATTCATTAATTATTTCATCAATTTGTTTTTTACTCATTATTAACCTCACAAATAAAAAGTAATTCTTTATGCTCTTTAAAATTTGTTTTCCCTGTATTGAAAAATTTGTGAGCCATTTCGTGAATTTTAAGATTACCTTTTTTTTCTAAAATTTCAGTAATTTCTTCTAATGTTAACTTGTTATTAGAAGCACTACTAGAAGCATTGTAAGTATTATTATATGAAACAACTATAAGTTTAGAATTACAATTATTAATCAGGTCCCTAAAAGCATCGGGCGCTTTTACAGTGCTATATTTACTCTTTAAGTGGTTTCTTTTAAATTTCATGGAAGTTCCCTCAAATTCATTAGGTTTATTTCACAATGCTAAATTCTCAAGAACGTGATAAAAATTTACATATTGCCTTGCATTATATGGTGGATCAATATAAACTACATCTGCTTTAATTTTTTTAATTAATTCGTTTGCATCTTCATTATAAATATTTACATTATTTTTAAAATAATTAATATTCATTGGTTTTATTATTGCTTTTGTTTCAATTGGTCCAGAGGACAAAAAGTGCTCAAAATGACCAACAGTATTCGCTATTTTATCAGCATAAAATAGCAAAGATGTTATCAATAAGTAATACATTCGTTTTGAAATTTTATTTTTTAATAATTCAATTTCATCTCTAATAAATCCAATTTTTATCGAATCCTTTATTGTAAAATATTTATTTCCATATATTTCAGAAAAATAATTACTCTTAAGTTTTGAACAATCAATTTCATTAAATTTATTAATATAATTTTCATATTCATAATTATCAATTACATCATTTGAAAATCAAGCATTATAAATTACATAATTATGATATAAATTATCATTCAAGATAATATCAGAATTATTAATAAATTTATTTGCAACCACTCCGGTTCCGGCAAATATGTCAGCAAAAGAATTATATTTTATACCCGTCTCTCCAACAAGTTCAAATATTTTATCTAATAGCTTGTTTTTGCTTCCAATATATCTTCTATTATTAATTTTCAATTTAAATTGCCTCAATAAGAACTTCTTGTTCAATTTGCTTTCTATTTTTTTTGTTATAGCTTGCACTTCGATAATGATAATTAATATTATATACTTTATAATCGTTTTCTTCTATAAATTCACACAAAAACCTTTCTTCAACTTCATTTTTTTTAATAACATTTGATATATAAAATTTTTTATTTTTGTTTGCCATTTCTTTTGATAATTTAAGTAAATATTTTTCTTCAACGATTGTTCAAGGTGGAGTTGAATTATAGAATGCTGTTGTGCCTAAATATGGCGGATCAGCATAAATAACATCAGCAATTTCTAAAATATTTCTAACTTCTTCACTTCTAAAATCACTTATTATAAAAATAATTTCAGAGTTTATGATTGTGTTAAGAAAATTTTTTAATTTTAAAATATTTTGTTTATTCATATCTGTTTTGCCAACAGGCAAATTAAAGAATCCCTTACTGTTAAATCTCAAATCATTATTAAAACTATAAATCATTAAAATATAAAGAAGAATATTAGCTCTATCGGTATTTTTATTTTTAATTTTATTATAATCTTCTCTCATTTTATAAAAACCTTCTTGATTCAACGATTTTAAACCATTATTTAATGATTGATTACTGTAATCAATCTTATTTTTATAAAATTTATAAGTATTTTCATATGAAAAGGTTAAATTATATTTATAAATTAATAATGAAATTTTTTTATATAATTTATCAAAATTTTGTTTCGATAAATAAGAAAGAAGATTTATGACTTTCTCATTTGTGTCAATCATAAATATTTTTTTTGCATTATAGTTTACACCAATAGATCCTCCACCACAAAATAAATCAACAAATACATCACATTTATCAGGCATAACTTTAAATATTTCATTTAAAATTCTAAATTTATTACCCGTGTAGTTAAGAGGAGTTTTAAGAAATTTGGAATTAATATTTTTATTCATTATAACCTCATATTTCTATATCTATAAATAATTATATATTAAATTTATAATGTTGAATGTTCTTTAGTTATGCAAGGATTTATTTTATAATTGTAAACGAAATATTTAGTTTAATTATTGATATTCAGTGGTAATAATTAACTATTAATTTTAAATAATACACCCTATATAGCAGAAAGAATTATTAACGTTCTATATTTAATTAGCGTAATGTTATTAGTTCGCTTTTTATTCCATTAAGTTAACAAATCTCTTAAAACAAAAAATAATAATACAATCTTTTACAGTTGTAAATAAAGAAGAAAATATTAATGAATTAATCATTTATATTTTAGATAATATATCAAAATAAAGATGATATTAATGATGCTGAAATTCAAATTAAAAAACTTGACATATATAGTTGAAAAAACAAGATAATAAAATATTTAAAAATATATTCAAGATCATAATTATGATATAATTTTCATTACTATGAACAAGAGAATATTTAACATAAAAGATAAGTGACTTGAAATTGTTTTTAAAACTCTAATAAATTTAAATGGAGCTGCAAAATATAAATCTATCTATGAGGAAGTATTAAGGATAGCGCCAGATAAATGTGCTAATAATCAATATTGGAAAGCGAGAGTGAGAGCCACTATTCAATCAAGTAGTTCTGATTCAAAGTATTTTAAACCCATGAACAAAGATCTTTTTTTTCATTAGATGGAATAGGAAAAGGTTCTTGAGCTATTAGAGGGTTGATAGAACAAAGACATTTTGCTGAAGATATAGAAATGATTAAAGAATTAAAATCAATTTTAGTTGATGATTGAAAAGTTGGTAATCAAATAAATCTTCTCAATTTGTTCTTAGATAAAAAAGCAAGAAGCGGCTTTCGGAATAAAGTTATTAAATCTAGAGAATTAAATAATGTATTGTATTACTCAGATCTTGAAAAAATTGATTTATCTGGACATAATTTAGATATGA
>JAGUQV010000153.1 GCA_030154525.1 Mycoplasmataceae bacterium
CTTTATATATTTGATTTAAATGGTGAAAAAACAACAACAATTAATTCATCAAACCCAATTTTATTAATTAAAATAAGTGCCCAACGAAAAGAAAAATTTATTTCAACTTATGATTTTGAAAAAATTAAAATTGAATGAGAGGATTCTAAAGGTATTGCGAATGTAAGTGATAGAGAACTAATGCAGTTAACAATCTTAAATAAATTATTTACTGAATTAAAGATTGAAGACTTGAGAAACTTTAAAGTAGACGTTCAAACTAACAAATTTGTGTTAACAGCAAATCCAAAGTATACATTTGGTGATCCTGATCAAGATGTTATTTCACAATTATCATCAATTACAGCTATGTCATTAATTAAAATTGATATTACTCCTATAGCAAATATTTCAACTTATGATTTTGAACAAATTAAAATTGAATGAGATACTTCTATAAAAATTGTAGATGTAGGTATCAAAAATGCAGCACAACTACTAATCTTAGATAAATTATTTACTGGATTAAATATTGAAGACTTGAGCAACTTTACAGTAGAAGTTCAAACTAACAAATTTGTGTTAACAGCAAACCTAGGGTATACATTTGGTGCGCCTAATGAAGGTGTTATTTCACAATTATCATCAATTGCAGCTATGCCATTAATTAAAATTGATATTACTCCTAAACCACTAATTACGTTGCCTGATTTTACAAAAATTAATATCGAATATAGTAATGCTGGGGGTGATAAAAATAAAATAATATTAGCTTTAAGTAAATTATTTGATGGTTTAGATGCCACTACTTATGAGTTTGTTGAAATAAACTTTTTACCATTATTAAATCAATTTGAATTAAAAGCTAAGTTAGGTTATACCTTTGGTAATCCTGAAGAAGCTTTAGTAGAATCTTTAACGTCTTCTGCTCCAATTCCAACAACAATAGAGCATCAACAGGCTAAGTTTGAAAATAATAAAAATACTATTAAACCAGGAATTGCAATATATTTATCTAGAGATTTAATGTCGATAACAGATCAGAAAGCAAGACAAGACAAACTAAACGAATATTATACTTTACCTACTTTGGACCAAGGATATATTTTGAATATTACAAAGGTTGTTGCTTCAGGTGACCGTGAAACAAGTCTTGTTGTATCATTTGAAATACGTGAAGCAGGAACTGGCAAAAAAATTGAATTTGATATCTCAATTTTAGGTTTTGATTTGGATTCTCTAACACAAATCACTGTTTCTGAAAACTTTACTTTTACTGATGCCGATTATGAAAGTGCTAAAATAATTTTAACAAACCCCGTTGATCAAACTAAAATAATTGAAGGATTAAGTAAAGCATTTATTGGTGTTAACGAACAAAATATTAATTTATTTAAATATACTTTGAATGATGCTAACAAAAAAATAACTTTAACTGCTAATGATAGCCATACTTTTGGTTTAATTAACGAAAAAAGAATAGAAACACTTTCATCTATTGCTCCAATAGAAACTGACATGTCAAATGAAATTAAAAAATTCTTAAGCGGTGAAAGCAAGCTCAAAGACATAACATCTGCAGATGCGATAAAAGAGATTAATGCTAGTTCAGAAAAAATTGAATTTATTAAGAAGAAATACTTTAATTACTTACCTACTGGATTGAGTAGTGGTTATTCTTATGAATATTCAAGTGCATCAAGTAGAGGAGAAAAAGATCTTATAATTGAATTTAAAATAACTGTAACTAAAGATACTACTACTACTACCGCTACTGCTTCTATTGTTATTACTGATTTTAAAGCGCTTCCTACATTAAATGATCAAGTGAATAAATTTAAAGATACATATGTAAGCAAGGACGCAAATATTACTGCGCAAAATGTAGAAAAACAAATTAATAATATTGATGATCAATCATTAAAAATTGAAAAATTATTGCAAATAGCTGATTTGCCAACAAATATTGATGAAGGTTTTAAATTTGAAATTATAAAAATTGAAAGTTTTAATCCAGGAGATAATGAACCTACCCATCTTGAAGTTACTTTAAAAATATCACAAATTAATGCAAATTTTGTAGAAAAAATGATTCGAATTACTGATTTTAAAGCGCTTCCTACATTGGGAGAACAAGCACTTAAACTAGTTGATAAATCATCTCCAGATAATGGAATAACTGCAATAGAAGTATTTACAAATATAAATAAATTGACAAATAATGATGACAAAATTAATTTAATTAAAACTTACTATTCATGACCAACCTTTGATGAAGGTTTTGAATTTGAACTATTAGAAGTTACTATAGATGAAACAACCCCTGAATGAAATTCATTAATAATAGGTTATAGATTAACAAATTTAATAGTTGGTACAAATATTGAAAGTGAGAGAGAAGGTAATTTTAAAATCACTAACTTTAAAGTGTATAAAAATATTCTTGCGCAAAAAGAAAAATTTAAAGGAGCAGTAACTTTAAAGCCTGATCAAGTGTCTTTACAACCTTTCATGGAACTTGCAAGTTTAATTACAAGTGGAGCCTCAGCTCAGGAAAA
>JAGUQV010000117.1 GCA_030154525.1 Mycoplasmataceae bacterium
ATGCTAATTTTAATGCATTAAAATCAGAGAAGAATTTCCCTTCTCCTTTTTCAGATTTTTTCTCAGTAGTTAAATAGTAAAGACCTAATATCATATCTTGCGAAGGATTGATAATTGGTTCTCCATCTTTTGGACCAAGAATATTTCTATTAGCAAAAATCAATTCCTTTGCTTCTTGAACTGCTTTATCAGAAATTGGTACATGGACAGCCATTTGATCACCATCAAAATCAGCATTAAAGGCTGTTGTAACTAATGGATGTAATTTAATAGCTCTACCACGAATAAGAACAGGTTCAAATGCTTGAATAGATAAACGGTGAAGAGTAGGAGCACGATTTAATAAAACGGGTCTATCTTTGATTACATTGGCAACATGAATTCAAATTCTAGGATCTAATTCTTCAATAAGTTTTTTAGCGCCTTTGATTGTTGTGTTGATATCTTTAGCAATTAATTCTCTTATGATTCAAGGTTCAAATAATTTTGCAGCCATCTCACGAGGGATACCTGCTTGATGCATTTTAAGGTTTGGACCAACAACAATAACTGAACGACCAGAATAATCAACACGTTTCCCAAGTAAGTTTTGTCTAAATCTACCTTTTTTACCAACTAAAGCATCAGAGATTGATTTTAAAGGTCTATTATCTTTTGAAACAACAGGAGATGGAGTTCTTCTTTGATTATCGATTAAAGCATCAACTGCCTCTTGTATCATTCTAAGTTCATTTTGAACAATTAAAATTGGAGCATCTGTTTCTTGTCATTTTTTCAAACGGTTATTTCTAATAATAATACGACGATACAATTCATTAATATCACTTGTTGAGTGACGTCCACCATCCAATTGAATTAAAGGACGTAAATCAGCAGGAATAATTGGTAAATTATAAATCAACATATTTCTTGGATTTTGCCCTGAACTAATAAATGAATTAATAATTTTTAATCTTTTATATAGTTTTTCTCTAGTTTGTAGCTTTGTGGTTAATGCTTTTTCACCCTTATTCACAATTATGTTAATTTCATCAATTTCGTTTTTAACTTCCGCTTTTGCTTCCTCTAAATTAAAATTATCTAGTAAATATTCAAAAGCTTTTGCTCCAGTATCTATTTTTGCATCAGAAAATTCTTCAATTATTTCATTAAGTTCATAAAAATCGATTCCATAATCTTTACCCATTTTTGATGAAGCTCTATTTTCTAATTCTTCAA
>JAGUQV010000079.1 GCA_030154525.1 Mycoplasmataceae bacterium
AAGATTATCATTTAATATTGAATCATCAGCAATATTTTTATTTTCCAATAATGAATTAATGCCAATTCCAACCAATGTAGCTGTCGATAATAAAGCAATTGAAGAACTCAACCCTAATATTGTTTTTTTATTTATTTTTTTTATCTTCATTCTTAATCCTTATATTTTATAATTAGTTGAAAATCTTAACTAAGTTATAGATTTTGATTTCAATAAAATTATGTTTAAATTTTAACATATTTTATTGAAAATATTGCAAATTTATGTTTAAATTTACTTTAATTTAAAATTCATAAAATTTCTTAATAACAATTTAAATTTTTATCATTATTTAGCATTTTTAATTGATCTCATCACATTCTTAATGTGTGATTCTGAGGGTTTTCTTCCCATTTGCAAGAACATTGCTCTGACCATTTTCTCAGTAATTGGAGGGTTTTCTCTTAATTGTTTTTCAAACATTTTTTTAGTGAAATAAAAACCAAGAAAACCTCCAATAATAAATAAAATTAACGAAATTCCGATTATTAATCCTATAGCTAAACCTAAATCCATATATCAACTTCCTTTAAATATTATTAATTAATTATATCACTAAATATTTTTATAAATGTTGATGATTATAAATATTATTATTTTTTACCATTAAATTTATTCATAACTAACTTAACAATAATTGGAATTACTAGAATTACTAGAATTGAGAGGAAAAATATTCTCTTATATGCCTTGTTCATAGTATCAGTCATTTTGTGAATTTCTACTTGTGAAATAACTTCGTTTCCAAAAAATGATTGAATATCTAAAATTCTTTTTTTTCTGAAAATTGTAAATCAAATGTAAACTGTCATGACTCCAATTAATCCAATAATCATATAAATTGCTAAATTTTCAGGAGCAGGACCCAAATCACCTATCCATTTTTTAAAGTCAAATATTCATCAATTAACATCTTTCAATCATCAAAATATTGAGACAATGATGATTCCATAAAAAATTATAGCAATCGTAATTCAATTATGAGAAACTTGTTTCTTATATAACTTTATATAGATATCTGATATAAAAGGGGGGGTTGTTTTAAGCCCGGAATTTAAATCATCCCGGTAGACATTAATTGAATTTTTAAGACCTCTATATTCAACAAAAGTATAAATCAACTTCCCGAGAGCTCCAATAGCAATAATTGTTGCTGGAATATATCAGAATCACCCTCACTTAAGAACAGAATCTATAAGAGACATTAAAATTCCTTGTGAAATTAATAATAATGAGCATAACAATAAGACAAATAAAAATCTAGAATTTTCATGCTTAAAAACTTTATAGATTCCATTTGGAATTACACCTTTTGGATCTTGTTTGTAAACTGAATTGATTTTAATTGCATTAATCTTGGAAGGGTTTTCAACAAAAGTAATGGTTCCAGTATTGTAAATTGGTTTTATTTCCATAGAATCCTTTAATAACTCAAATAATATAGTTAATTAATTATATCAAAATAAAACTATTCGTATTTAGATATACAACTATTAATTTTATTTCGTGTAAATAGTATTTATATAAAATAAAAGCATTTCAATATCTGCAGGATTAATCCCTGAAATTCTATATGCTTGCCCAAGTGTTTCTGGCTTAATTAAAGTTAGTTTTTGTTTTGCTTCAGTAGCTAAATTTTTAACATCATTGTATACTATATCTTGTGGTATTTTTAAAAATTCTAATCTGATCATTTTTTTAGCAGCAATATTTTGCTTTTTAATATAACCTTCTAATCTAATGTGAGTAAGTAAATTATCTTTGTATTTAAAATCCTTAATAAAATCATCAACATTTATTTCAGGTCTTGATAGAATTTTAAAAAATGATTGACCATTAAATATATTTAATTTTACTGCCATTGGGTCTGTCGATGAAAGATATGTTTTTTTTAATTCATGAATTTTATTGCTAATAATTAAATACTTTTTGATTATTTCTTCATATCTAATTTTTGTAATCATGTTTGTATCTAATGCATATTTTGCTAACCTAATATCTGCATTATCATTTCTCAATAGCAAACGATATTCTGCTCTTGATGTCAGCATTCTATATGGCTCTTTTGTTCCTTTCAATGTTAAGTCATCAATTAAAACACCAATGTATGAGTCACTTCTTAAAAGGTTTAATGGTTCTTTATTTAATATTTTTAGTGAAGCATTAATCCCCGCTACTAAACCTTGTGCTGCCGCTTCTTCATAACCACTTGTTCCATTAATCTGTCCAGCAAAAAATAAATTTTCTATAATTTTTGATTCCAAGGATTTTTTTATTTGAAGAGAATTAATTGCATCATATTCAATTGCATATCCTCAATTAGAAACATTTGCATTTTTCAAACCTGGAATTGTTCTTATAAATTTATTTTGAATTTCAATAGGCATTGAAGTAGAAAGGCCATTTATATAAAAAATGTCACCTTTTGATGTTTCAGGTTCAAAAAATATCTGGTGCCTCTTTTTATCCTGAAACCTAACTATTTTATCCTCTATTGAAGGGCAATATCTAGGCCCAACTCCATTAATTAAACCTGAATACATGCTTGATTTATCTAAATTATCTAGAATTATTTTATGCGTTTCTTCATTAGTATATGTTAAAAAGCAATGAGTTTGTGATTTTAATTTAACATTTGAATAATCTGAAAATGTTAAATCTTCTAATCCAAGAACTTCTTTTTCTACTTCTGAAAAATCAATAGAATTAGCAAATACTCTTGCTGGAGTACCTGTTTTAAGTCTCATTAAATCAAAACCATTTTCTTTTAAATTTTCAGACAATTTGGAAGATGTAGAATCTCCGTCTGGTCCAGATACAGTAACTTCATTTCCTCGCATAACTTTAGAGTCCATATAAGTTCCTGTAGTTATAATAACTATTTTTGAGAAAATATTAATACCAGAATTTAATGTGACACCTTTAACTTTTTTGTCTTGAATAATTAGTGAATCAACCATATTTTCAATCACAGTAATATAAATATTATTTTCAACATATTCACCTATTATTTTGGAAAACTTATCTTTATCAATTTGAGCTCTTATTGCCCTAACTGCAGGACCCTTTGATTCATTTAACATTTTTACTTGGATCATTGATAAATCCGCAAAAAAAGCTTGCACTCCACCTAGAGCGTCTATTTCGCGAGTAATGATTCCTTTGGCAGGACCTCCAATTGAAGGATTACATGGCATTGAAGCCAACTTATTTTTATTTAATGTAATCAGTGCAACATTAAAATTTTGTTTTGCCAAAGCAAAGGCAGCTTCAATGCCTGCATGTCCGCCACCTACAACTATTGCATCAAAAATATTTTCTTTCATATTCATCCAATAGCAACTATTTTTTATCTTTTATTTCTTGCAATATTTTATCAATTTCTAATGCTTTTTTTCCAACAACATCTAATTCGAAATCTAAACGTGGCACACTTCGACCAAGTTCATATTGTGAAAGCATTGTTCTAATAAATCCTTTTGCCTTTTTTAAAGATTCTAATGATCTATTTTCCATCCTATCAAAAGCAACATATATTTTTAAATGTGAACCATCATTAGATAGTTTAACATCCACAACAGTCGTGTTTGATATATTTACGTTAGTGACATCATTTTTAATAATTTGGGAAATTAGCATTAAATAGCTTGACTCTTTTTTTCTTTTATTTATTTCATTCATAATTTAGACAACCAAAACTTCATCATAAGTTTGCAACTTATCTCCTTCATGAATATCATTGAATTTCCTAATATGAGTTCCAAACTCCGTTCCTTTTTCTGCTTTTTTAATATTATTCTTTCCATTTTGTAAGGTTTCAATTTTTCCTTCATGAATTAACTTATCATCTCTAAAAACTCTTAACTTTGTGTTGGCTTTAATTGTTCCTGAAATAACTAAACAACCTGCTATAGTACCAACTTTTGAGAAATAAAATAATTTTTGAATAAGTGCTTCACCAGTAATTAATTCTTCATATTTTGGTTCTTGTCTAGATTTTAAAATATTTTCAACATCTTCAATAATTTTATATATAATCACTTCTGTCTTAATAATAACCCTCTCAGTTTCAGCAAATTTTTTTACATTTCCATCTATTTTAAGATTAAAGGCATATATTATTGAATTTGAAGTTTGAGCAAGCAAAACATCACTCTTAGTTACATTACCAACAGATGCTCTAATTATATTAACCATTACCTCGTCATTCTTAAGAGGAGCTAATGAGTATTTCAAGGCCTCTGCTGTCCCTTGAACATCTGACTTAATAATAATATTAATAACCTTTAAATCTAATCCTAATGTTAATGTTTGAGTTTGTCTTAAGTTTAGTTCATTTTTCTTATCAACAAATGCTTTTTTGTTAGCAAGTTCTTTGGCAAATTTTTCATCATCAAAACCAATAAAACGATCACCTGAATTAGGTGTATAATTTAATCCTGTTACAATAACAGGAGTTCCTGGATAAGCTTTTTCCATTTCAGTTCCTGTTGTTGAAGTAATGTTTTTGATTCTTCCATAATTAGAACCTGCAACAATAAAGTCTCTTTTTAAGAGAGTCCCATTATTAATTATCAATGTTGCTATAGTTCCCTTACCAATATCAATTCTTGATTCGATTACTGTTCCCATTGCTGAACGGTTTTTATTTGCCTTTAACTCTAACAGTTCTGCTTGTAATAAAATTACATCAAATAACTTATCAATTCCTTCGCCCTTTAAAGCAGAACCATAAATGAATTGAACATTACCTCCTCATTCTTCACAAAGAACATCATTTTTAGAAAGATCTCCTTTTATTTTTTCAACATCAGCACCTTGTTTGTCCATTTTATTAACGAAAACAATTATAGGAACTACCGCAGCTTTTGCATGATCTATTGCTTCTATTGTTTGAGGCATTACTCCATCATCAGCAGCAACGACGAGGATAACAATATCAGTAACCTTTGCACCCCTTGATCTCATTGATGTAAATGCTTCATGACCGGGAGTATCTAAAAATGTTATTAATTCTTTTTTGTGAAGAACTTGATAAGCCCCTGTGTGTTGAGTTATTCCACCACTTTCTCCGAGAGCAATATTTGAATTTCTAATCTTATCTATAAGTGTTGTTTTACCATGATCAACATGACCCATTATAGTTATGATAGGAGGTCTCTTTTCTAACTCTTCTTTTGAATCATCAACTTCAAGACGATCCATAAAATTTGTTTCGTTTAATTCTTCCTCTTTTTGAAAATCATATTCATATTCAAAACAAATTTCAGCGATTTCTTCTTCAGATAATGTTGAATTTAAATTATAAAGTTTTCCTTTTTTAAATAAATTTACAAGAAGTTCATTAGGTTTTATTTTAATGTTATTAGAAAAATCATTTACTGACATTGGACCAGTAAAAATAAAGACACCATCTTTTAATTCTGTTTTTACGGTTGTAAGTTGTTGTTTTATTTGAAGATCATTAGTTTTTCTATCCTCAAATTTTGTTTCAACCTTATTTTTTTTCAGTTTTTGTTTCTTCATATTTTTCTACCTCTTGTTTCAACATGATATACACACTATTTGAAATATTTGATTTAAATGTTTTATTTAATAATTTCTTTTTTAACATTAAATATATTTTATCTATATCATCTAAAACATATGCTCCTCGACCTTGAATTTTTCTTTCGTTATCAAAGAAAAATAATCCATTTTTGTCCTTTACTATCCTAATCATTTGATTGATATTCAAAATTTGATTAGTAACAATACATTTTCTTAAAATTTCTTTATTATTCATTAAAAATCTTCATCAAAATCTGAGAAATCATAATCATTGAAATCAATATCTGATGCTAAATCTGAATCAAATTGAAATGATTTTTCAATATCTTTTAGGTCTTTTGGTGAAGACTTTTTAGAATTTATATCTTGAATTGATTCTTTGATGTTGCTAAAGTTCATATTTGATTTTTTATTACCATTATTATTTTCATAATCAGAATAACTAGGAGTAAAATCACCAAATGAAAATTCTCCAGATGCAAATTCGTTAATTTCTGTTTTGTATTCAGCTAATTCTTTATCAAATTCATCCATATTTAAATTTGGAGAATTATAACGATTACCTTCACTTGAATTATTATTTCATCTTGTATTTCTTCTATCTGATTGAAATGATCTTTGTCCATCACTTGCTTCTATTTGTGCTACTTGTTCAGGGTTTACGTTACCATTTCATAAAATATCAATATTTCTATCTTTTGCATCTGAATGTGAAATAATATCGATGTTTGTTTTAGTTAATTCTACTGTTAATTTAACATTAATTCCTTGCTTACCAATTGCTATTGTGTTGTGTTTGTCAGGAACAATTATCAAGTAATCTTTACCGTTTGGTTTCAAATTAATTGAAATTACTTTTGATGGTGACATTGCATTTGAAATATATTCATTAAAATCATCAGAATATAAAATTACATCTATTTTTTCTCCACCTATTTTTGAAGAAACAGAATTAATTCTTTGTCCTCCTTGACCAATTATCGAACCAATAATATCAATGTTTTGTTCTACATCTGGATTTTTTCTAAAAGATATTTTTGCTCTAACGCCTGGAATTCTACTAATTGCAACTATCTGAATTGTTCCATTATCAATTTCTGGAACCTCTATTTTCAAAACTTCTCTTATTCTACTTGAAGATGAATTAGAAACCAAAACTTGATAATCTCTAGAATTTTCATAAACTTCCTCAATAAAAACTTTATGGTAATCAGAATCAGATAAACTAATATTCATATTCCTAAATTTCGTAGGCATTAAACAATGTGTTCCATCTTCTAAAATAAAAGTAGCTGTTCTTCCATTATCTTCTTCAAGTTTAGCATCAACTTGTTCACCAATAAGTGGAAAAAATTTATTATATATTTTTGATTTTTCTAAATTTAAAATTTCCAACTTAAATGACTGTTCTATTTTACTAAATGTTGTTCTAGAAAAATCATCAAATTTTATTTCTGAGGCTATTACATCTCCGACCATGATTGTAGGATCAATTAGCAAGGCTTCAGAAAGTTTAATATCAATTAAATTAGATTCCTTCTCATATTCTTCATCATTAGATATGACAATTTTTGATTCATTAATTAATATCAATCTATTTTCATCTTCATCAATTGATAATGATAGTTTTGCATCAGGATCTAGTTGCGAGTGTACAATTCTCTCGATGGCATTTAATAAAAATTTAACAATATCATTGATATTCATTTCCTTTGATTTTGATATAAATTTAATTAAATCTAGTGGGTTTAGTTTGTTTGGCATCTTTATATTCCTTTTCTTTTTTGGTTAATTTTATTGATTGCTTTAATTCTTTGATATTTGATTTTTGAAACTCCAATTTTCGAAAACAACCTTTTAAGTTGACTAATAATTTTAGAGATTCTTCCTGAATATCGATTAACTCTCCTTCAAATGAATTACTATTTAAATAGGGTTTTATTAGAATTACTTGAATGTATTTTTCATAAAAATTATTAACGTCTTCTCAATTAATATTTTTCTCAGCACCAGATGAATAAACATTTAAATAATATTGTTTTTCGTTATTATCAATTTCATCTAAAATATCTGAAATAATTTTACTCTTCTCTTCGACTTCATTTAAATTTTTGTAATCAATTTCAATATCAAGGAATGTTAAATTATTTCTCTCTACAAATTTGCATTCTAGTAAATTAAAATCAATTTTTTTCTTTAATTTTTCAATCAAATTTACCTCTTGTTTTAGTTCCGTTTTGCTATTCTTAATAAAAAAATTGCTATAGCAACTCTCATATATTATTTTTAAATAATTAATTAGCAAAATAATTATAACTCATAAAATAAAAGAATTTACAAGATTATTCAATTTATGAAGTTACCAAATTAACTAGCAAGATTTTAAAAATGCGATAAAAAGAGGGTGTGGGTTTAAAGTGGTTGAATTAAATTCAGGGTGGTATTGTGTTCCTAAGTAGAATTTTTTATTTTTTACTTCACATGTTTCAATCAATCC